>DATEOQ010000099.1:0-5434 GCA_035273905.1 Candidatus Eiseniibacteriota bacterium
GCCCAGCGTACCTTCCTGCGCGCCCCCTTGGCCCTCGTCGCCTTCCTCGCCCTCGCTCTCGCGCCGGCGGTGGCTTTGGCCGGGGTCAAGCCGCCACCGGTCACGCTGGATTTTGAGAAGTACACGCTTCCGAACGGGCTCGAGGTCATCCTTCACGAGGATCACCGGCTCCCGCTCGTGGCGGTGAACACCTGGTATCACGTCGGCCCCGCCAACGAGATCGCCGGACGGACCGGCTTCGCCCACCTGTTCGAGCACATGATGTTCCAGTCGTCCGGGCACGTCGGCGAGGACCAGATCTGGAAGTACCTCGAAGGCGCCGGCGCCTCGTTCATCAACGGGACGACCGACTTCGATCGCACCAACTACATGGAGGACATGCCCTCGAACCAGCTCGAGACGGCGATCTGGCTCGAGAGCGACCGGATGGGTTACCTCCTCGACACGCTGACGGGCCCCTCCCTGGCGAATCAGCAGGATGTGGTGCGCAACGAGCGGCGCCAGAGCGTCGAGAACGCTCCGTATCAGATCGTCGAGGAAGAGATGTGGCACATGCTCTTCCCCAAGGAGCATCCCTACTACGCCTGGATCATCGGATCGCATGAGGACGTCCAGGCGGCCAAGTTGGAAGACGTGAAGAACTTCTTCCGCAGCTACTACGCGCCGAACAACGCGAGCCTCGTGATCGCGGGCGACATCGACAAGGCGAAGGTGAAGGCGCTCGTCGAGAAGTACTACGGCTCGATTCCCCGCGGCGCGCCGGTGCCGGCCATCACCGCCACCACGCCTCCGATCACCTCCGAGCGCCGCGCGACCGTCACGGACAAGATCACGCTGCCGCGCGTCTACATGGCCTGGCTCACCGCCCCGATCCTCAAGCCGGGCGATGCCGAGGCTGGGATCGCCGCGGATATCCTGGGCGGCGGCAAGGCGAGCCGACTCTACAAGAGCCTCGTCTACACGAAGCGGCTTTGCCAGGACGTCTCGGTGCAGCAGCAGTCGTACGCCCTGACCTCGGTCTTCCAGATCTCGGCCACCGTCAAGCCGGGCCACACCCCGGATGAGGTGGAGAAGGCGATCAACGAGGAGCTCGCTTCATTCATCCAGACCGGCCCGACCGAGGCCGAGGTGGCGGCGACGCAGAACTCGATCTACTCGAACATCGTGACGAGCCTCGAGAACCTGGGCGGCTTCTCCGGCGTGGCCGATCGGATGAACTCGTACAACCAGGCTGTCAAGGATCCGGGCTACCTGCAGAAGGATCTCGCCCGCTTCGAGGCCGTGACGCCGGAAGCGGTGAAGCAGTTCGCGGCGCAGACGCTGAAGAATGACGCGCGCGTCGTGGTCTACGCGGTGCCGGGCGACAAGAAGCTCCCGCCCGACCCGCCGGCCCCGCCCGCTCCGGCGAAGGATGAGGCGAAGATCGAGTCGAAGGAGCCGTGGCGGAACACGGCGCCCGCGGCCGGCGCCGAGATCCAGGCCAAGCTCCCGACGCCGAAGAGGTCCGTGCTCCCGAACGGTCTCACCCTCTACTTTGTCGAGTCGCACCGGCTCCCGCTCGTGTCGGCGAACCTCGTGTTCCGCTCCGGAAGCGCGGCGGACCCAGCGGACCTTCCGGGGCTCGCGGGCTATACGGCCGCGATGCTCGACGAAGGCACGACGAAGCGTGATGCCCTCGCGCTCGCGGATCAGACCCATGCTCTGGGCGCCTCCCTCGCGACCGGCAGCCAGCCGGACGGCTCGAACGCGGGGATTCGGTCACTCAAGCAGAACTCGGGCGCAGCGATCGACATCCTTGCCGACGTCACGCTCCACCCCTCGTTCCCCGATCAGGAAATCGAGCGGATCCGGAGCGACCGTCTCACGACGCTGATGCAGCAGCGGGATCAGCCGTGGCCGACGGGCATCCGGGTGATGAATGCCTGCCTCTTCGGGCCGGCCCATCCCTACGGACACACGCAGATCGGCACGCAGGCGTCGATCGAGAAGACGAAGCGCGACGATCTGGTCAAGTTCTACACGTCGACGTACAGCCCGAAGAACGCGGCCTTGATCCTGGTCGGCGATCTGACCGAAGCCGAGGCGAAGAAGCTCGCGACGGACGCCTTCGGCTCCTGGAAGGGCGTGGCCACGCCGGCTCCGATTCCCCCGACGGGAACGATGGCCAACTCGCGGATCGTGATCGTGGACAAGCCGGGCTCGGTCCAGACGGTGGTGCTGGCCGGGCAGTTCGGCGTCAAGCGCTCGGATCCCGACTACGAGAAGCTCGACCTCATGAACACGGTCCTCGGCGGGCTCTTCTCGAGCCGCATCAACCTGAATCTCCGCGAGGACAAGGGCTACAGCTACGGCGCCTTCTCGTTCGTGGGACAGAACCGAGGCGTGGGCAACTTCATCGCGGGCGCTTCGGTGCGCGGTGACGTGACCGGTCCCTCGGTGACCGAGGTTCTCAAGGAAGTGACGAAGCTCAGGGACGGCGGCGTGACGGCGGACGAGCTCCGGATGGCCAAGGAGTCCACGACGCGCTCCCTGCCCGCGAATTTCGAGACCACCTTCTCCACGGCCGGTACGATCGCGAACCTCTACATGTACGATCTTCCGCTCGACTACTATCAGACGCTTCCGTCGAGACTCTCCGCAATCACGACCAGTGACGTTGCCGCGGTCGCGAAGAAGCATCTCGTTCCCGAGCGGATGGTGGTGGTCACGGTCGGCGACAGGAGCAAGATCGAGCCGCAGCTGACGAAGCTCAATCTGGGCTCGGTGGCGTATCGCGATCCGGACGGCAAGGAGATCACGGGAACGAAGGGGAGCGCGGCTCCCGACGCGGGGTCGCCTGGCACGGGATCAGCGCCTTCGAATCATTAAATCTCTTAACAGGCGGTCCTAGCCGGCGCGACTCGACCGGCGAGGCGTACGAACGGGGTCGGATCTTCGGATCCGACCCCGATTTCTTTTTCGTCACACCACGAACCCGGACAGGATCGCGGTGTTTGCCGGAGAGGAAGCGCGTCTACGTAGCCTTCTCTCCTGCCGCTGAACCCGACGGGAGCGTGACGCCGCCGCGACGCGCCAGGAAGTCCTCGACGAAGAGCAGCCCGCCTTCCCCAGCGCGTCGAACGATGCTGAGGAGAGTCTCCATGCTGGCCACCTCTTCGAGCTGTTCGTTGACGAACCACTGGAGGGAGTTCCGCGTGAGGTGATCCTTGTCACTGATCGCGAGATCCACGAGATCGTTGATCTGCTTCGTCACGGTGAGCTCCCACTCCAGGGAGAGCTTCACCGCTTCCTCGGCCGTCTTGAAGTCGGCCTTGGGACCCGGGATCGCGGGAATTCGGACGCGACCGCCCGCGTCGACCAGGAAGTTGACGAAGCGCATCGCGTGCGCGCGCTCTTCCATCGCTTGCTTGTAAAAGTGCGCGGATAGACCCGGCAGGTTCTCGCTGCCGAAGTGGGCTCCGATGGATACGTACTGCAGAAACGCGCCCAGTTCGTTTCCGATCTGGGCGTTGATGGCCGCGGCCATACGCTCGCTGATCAGCATTCGGTCTCTCTCCGGTGTCGGTTCTCCGCGACGGCATCCGCTGCCGGATCCCCCGCGACTCGCTCCCCGTGATGGCGGACAAGTTCTGACCCAGACCTCCGCGGAAGTCAAGTACCGCTCCGCACGCCGTTGCAACAGTGACAAAGTACAAGCCCGACCGGTACACCATGTAACTCTTCCCACGCGATTCATCACTCCGATCGACATGCATCACGCGCGCGACACGCGCGACCCTGCGATGGAATCACGACCTGCGGAAGGGGTACGCGAGTTGCCTTCACCTCAGTCTTCTTGGCCTATCGCTTGCTGCCCCATGTCGCTGTCGCCGATGAGGCGGCTCGAGCTACCACGCGCCATTTCGGAAGCAGACTAAAAGGAGCGCATCGTGTCGACAGCAACCCACGAATCCGAGCTCGCCGCGCCCAGCACGACGGCCGACGCCTTCGCGTCGGCGGTCGCGGACGCCACGAAGCCCGCGCTCGGCGCGGCACCGTCATCGGAGTCGGAGCGCTCCAGTGATTTCGAAGTCCAGCTCACGATCCAAGCGATCGCCTCCAGGATTCTCGGAGGCGCGCTCCTCGAGCGCGCGCGGGAGGTCGATTCCATTGCCACGTAGCCGTCAGGAGGGACGAGGGATGAACGAGACCGAGAGCATCGACCACGCCATCGTGCAGGTGGAGCGGCTCTATCGATCCTTGACCGGTCGTGAGGCGCCGCCCATTCGCGAGAACCCCTACGCGACGATCCCGCCCGAGAAGGTCCCGGAGGAGCACGTGCAGGAGCAGGTCGACCGTCTGGTCGAGACCCTCACGGAGTTCTCCGGAGGCTCCGGGGCCCTGGACGGCTGGAAGCCGCCCATCTCGATGTGGGAAGGGCGCGGCGAGGTCTGGATCAGCGTAGACCTTCCCGGTGTGACGCGCGATCAGGTCCGGGTCTCCGTGATCCGGAACATGCTCGAGCTCCACGGCGCCCGTCCGGCCCGCGCCGCCACCGAAGGGCAGATGGAGCTCCGCTACACCGAGCAGATGTACGGAAAATTCCGCCGCATGATCCCGCTTCCCGCCGGCCTTGCGCTCGATCAGCTCCAGGCGCAGATGCGAAGCGGCATCCTCGAGATCCGGGTGCCCCGCGCGACGGGCAGCACCCAGGATATGACGTCCATACACGTTGGATGAGAAGTGAACCAGTGGCAGCTCGAACCGCGTCGGCGGCTCCATCCGCGCGCGCGGGCACGTCGGGGGTTCGGCTGCGACCGGGGGGTCCTACCACAGGGAGGAGTTCATGGAAGCGAAAGTCGACGTTCGCAAGCTTCAGGTTCTGAACGACCGCATCAATCAGACCATTGACGCACTCAATCAGGTCCGGCTGTCCGTTCACGGCCTCGGCCACACGGGGGTGATGCCTCAGATGAATCCGCTCGCCTATCTCACGCAGGGGTTTGGGACTCAGGGATTCGGAACGCAGGGATTCGGCGGCCAGGGCTTGGGGCAGCAGTTCGGCGGCCAGGGCTTCGGACAGCAGGGTTTTGGGCAGCAGGGGTTCGGCGGATTCCCGCAGACCTCGCCCTGGACCCAGGGAATCGGCGGCCTCGGCCACACGTCGCAGGTGGATCCGTCTTCCCAGGGCAATCCCTACGCGCAGACCAATCCGTTCTCGCAGGGCAACCCGTTCTCGCAGGGGAGCCCGTTCTCGCAGGGCAATCCGTACGCGCAGATCAATCCGCTCTCACAGATCAATCCGCTCCAGTACCTCACCCAGGGCCTTCAGCATTCGCCGTATTCGCAGGTCAATCCGTACGGCAACGTGCCGTGGCTCCAGAGCCCGCTCGGCGTCCAGGGCATCGGCCGCCAGGGCTACGACGTCCAGGACATCATGGAACGGAAGCTGGCC
>DATEOQ010000100.1:0-2023 GCA_035273905.1 Candidatus Eiseniibacteriota bacterium
GATCCTCTCTCCCCGCGCGCCATCCACATGCTGCGCGCCGCTCCTGGCCTCGTGATCGAGGAGCGCAAAGGCCTCGGTGAGGCCGAGCTCCTTCCTCTCGTCACCGACATCGATGCGTGGATCGTGCGCGGCGCGACCAAGGTTACGCGTCGCCTGCTCGACGCGGCCCCCCAGCTGCGCTGGGTCGCGCGCGCGGGCGCCGGCCTCGACAACATCGACGTCGCCGCCGCGAAGGAACGCGGGATCGACGTCCTGAACGTCCCCGGCGCGAACGCGGTGGCCGTCGTCGAGCTGGTGTTCGGGCTCCTGCTCGGGGTGATGCGGCACATCTCCGTGGCCGACGCCTTGGTCCATCGCGGCGAGTGGGACAAGTCCAAGCTGATGGGGCGCGAGCTGCGAGGGAAGACGCTCGGGATCGTCGGGCTGGGGAAGATCGGGCGCGGCGTGGCGCATCGCGCCCGCGCGTTCGAGATGACCTGCATCGGATGCGATCCCCTCATCCCCGATGACGCCATTCGTGCGATGAACGTCGAGCCCGTGGCTCTGGATGCGATCCTTCCTCGCGCGGACGTGCTGACGCTGCACGTGCCCCTGAGCGCTGAGACGAAGGGGATGATCTCGGCGGAGCGCCTGGCGATGCTTCCACGCGGCGCGGTGCTCGTGAACGCCGCACGCGGCGGGCTGGTGGACGAGTCTGCACTCGTGGCGGCGCTGAACACCGGCGCCATCGCGGGCGCCGCGCTCGATGTGTTCGCGAACGAGCCCCCCGGAGACTCGGCGCTGGCGCGGCATCCGCGGGTGGTGGCCACGCCCCACATCGGGGCCGCGACGGTGGAGGCCCAGGAGGCGGTGGGCGAGGAGATCGTGCGGCTGCTCCTGGGGCGGATGGGGTGAGGTGGTTTGGGCGTCCCGGGGCGGTGGCCTTGGGGCGGTTGGGTGGCCCTGAGGCGGTTGGGGCGGCCTGAGGCGGTCGGGCGGCATTGAGGCGGTCGGGTGGCCCTGAGGTGGTCCGGGCAGCCCTGAGACGGTCCGCGCTTCAAAAATATTTGACATGGTCCTCCGATAGCGCGAGCATTCCTTTTATCGCGGAAAGGAGGTGGTCCATTGCATAGTAATGACGGCAGACGGATCAGCGGAGGTGGCTGTAGCTAGCGCTACATCCAGCGCGCTCTAGCCTGGTGTGGTCTGGCGAATCCCAACAGCCCACCGGAGTTTTGAGGGGAGAGGTCGGAAGGCCTCTCCCCGCTCTTTTGTAGGGCGTTGCGGGCGCTCCGTGTGGCCCGGGTTCACCGGCGCGACGCGGGCGACTCTAGCGCTCTGAAAGGCCCCGATGATTGCCGCGATCGATCTGGAAGGCGTGCTGGCTCCCGAAATCTGGCCCTACCTCGGCGATGTGTTCGGGCTCCCGGAGCTCCACCTCACGACGCGGGATACGGCCGATTTCGACGACCTCATGCGCCAGCGCGTCGGCGCTCTCTCCCGCGCTGGCGTGACCCTGGCGAAGGTGCAGGAGGCCGCGCACCGCGTGCAGCCCTACCTCGGATCCAAGGAGTTCCTCCATCGGATCCGGCGGCACTGCCAGGTCATGATCATCTCCGACACCTTTCACGAATTCGCCGAGCCCATGATGGAGCGTCTCGGCGGCTACAATCTCTTCGCCAACCGCTTCGAGGTCGACGCCGCTGGCCACATCTCCGGCTGGAAGCTCCGGATCCGCGGCCGCAAGGCCATGGTGATCGACGGGATGCGCAACGCCGGCTTCAAGATCATCGGGATGGGGGATAGCCTGAACGACCTCACGCTCCTACAAATGGCTGACTATCCCATCCTGTTCCGGCCCGTGGAGAAGCTTCGGACGGAGCTGCCCCAGGCGCCTACCGTGCAAACGCTCGACGAGGCACTGGAGCTCTACATGAGCATCTTCCGAAGGAACGGAAACCCGACCTAGGTAGGATTGGAACTGGCCCCGGGGCCAGTTGCTCGCCAGCATCTTGCGCCCAACCGCGTATCCCACCCGTGCCCT
>DATEOQ010000101.1:0-2808 GCA_035273905.1 Candidatus Eiseniibacteriota bacterium
CAAGCGTCCTGATAACGGATCCACTCGCACCGTCCGATACGTGCCTCTGGAGATCTACGGACTCTGGGAATTCCTCATGCGGAACCGGCACCAGTTCGAGATCACCGACAACGTGGCGTCGCTCTGGATCGACGTGGATGAGAATCCGGAGGCCGCGTACGGCGAAGGTCAGTACGAGCGCGTCACCGAGGTCACGCTGCTCCGCTACTCGGAACAGGACGGGATGTTCGGGCGGGTGAGCCGTTATTTCCCGACCCAGGACTATCCAGAGCTCAAAAAACTGCTGCTCAAGCACTACGAAAGCGTGCGCGAGCCGGGGGCTCCCAACCTCCAGCTCAAAGAGCGCCAGGGGATCTGGATCAAGCGGGAGCCCCGCACCACGTAACCATAATCTGTACCTCACCTTGCAGACCGCACGGCGCACCGTGCGACCCCTGCCCGGGGCACCCGCCGGAGCTCCATGCGCATCCGTCTGCATCCGACGATTCCGCAAAAGATTGGATAGCGAGCCGCCGATCTCTCCGTCGTAGCTGTCGGGAGCCCTGTGGCACAGGGCGTGCTGCTAGGCGCGAAGGGCCGGTCGAGCTCCATTCCCACCGCATCCGTGCCCAACGCGGAACGACGTCAATGAAACTCATCGAGGGAGCGACGCCATGGTCGTGGTGAGCTATTCCGGGCGGGAGATCAACGCGAAGATCGTCTACTACGGTCCCGGTCTGAGCGGAAAGACGACCAACCTCGAGAAGATCTACGACAGCGTTCCCGAGTCCAATCGCGGCCGCATGGTCTCGATGAAGACGCAGACGGACCGGACGCTCTTCTTCGATCTTCTTCCCCTCGATCTGGGCGAGCTCCAGGGGATGAAGACGCGCTTCCTGCTCTACACCGTGCCGGGTCAGGTCTACTACAACGCGACGCGAAAGCTCGTGCTGAAGGGCGTCGACGCGCTCGTGTTCGTCGCCGACTCCAGTCCCGACAAGATGGCCGAGAACCGGGAGAGCCTCTCGAATCTCGAGCAGAATCTGAAGGCCTACGGGCTCGACCTCCAGACCATTCCCTGGGTGATCCAGTTCAACAAGCGGGATCTCCCGGGCGCGCTCTCGCTCCAGCAGATGAATCAGGAGCTGAATCGCTACAACGTGCCGACGTTCGAGGCCCAGGCCGCGAACAGTGTCGGCGTGTTCGAGACCTTGCGCGGCGTGTCCAAGCTCCTCCTCGCCAAGATCTCCAAGGATGTCATCGATCGTGATCGGGGAAGCCTGACCACGCCGCCTCGGGTTGCTGCCGAGGAGCCGAAGAGGCCCGCGGCCGTCGAGGAGACCCCGACCCCTACTCCCGAAGCGCCCAAATCGGTCGGCGGGAAGATCCTCCAGTCCCTCAAGCGGGGCGGGAAGGCTCAGCCCGAGGCGCATGTGCCGACCACCGCTTCGAATCCGCCGCTCGAGCCGACGGGACCGTTCTCCCAGTCCATCGAGCCCCAGACTTCGTTCACGCCGCCGTCGAGCATGCAGCCCGACGAGACCGTGCTCACGAGCGACGACCTGATCCCGCTGGGTGGCCTTCAGGCAGCGAAGAAGAAGAAGGGCGACGACCCGGACGAGGGCTTCTCCGTGGGCGAGATCGAGCGCGAGGCGGATTACGGATCGTCGCCGAGTCCGGCCGCGGCTCAACCAGCCGTGACGGGCGGAGACGCGCGCACCGTGACCGTGCCGATCGATCTGGGCTCGCTACCGTCCGGACGCGTACGCCTGGTGTTCGAAATCCGCATCGAGGTCGATGCGGAGCGATCCGGAACTCCCGCGAAGAAGGGGACGCGCGGCGCGATGATGCGCGAT
Source organism: Candidatus Eiseniibacteriota bacterium (assembly GCA_035273905.1). GTDB lineage: Bacteria > Eisenbacteria > RBG-16-71-46 > SZUA-252 > SZUA-252 > WS-9. The sequence goes on from DATEOQ010000101.1 coordinate 1,836, forward strand.
CTCGAGACGATTCCCGACTAGAGCGGCGCGCGCCCGTGGCGCGCGTGAAAAAAAATGCATCGGGCCCGATGATTCGGGCCTTTTTTATTTGACTCGCGCGCTCTCGTGGATAGAGTGCGAGCGTGGATCGAGCGCTTCCTCTCTCCCTTCGCGATAGCGCGCTCGCGGGATCCGAATCCCGCGAGGAGAGCCTCGCGTTGGCCGAGACGCTCGTGCACGGGAGCGCGGATCCGGAGCAGGTGCGCGAAGCGGCCCGCATCTTCGCATCGCAGGACCGCGCCGAGCGCGCCATCGAGACGCTCCGCCAGGGCATCCTCACCCACCCCCGTCAGGCGGACCTCCTCGTTCTGCTGGGCGATCTCCTGTCGCGCTCCGGCGCGCATGACGAGGCCGGCCTCTACCTGAGGCAGGCCGTCGAGCTCGCGCCGCAGAGCGCGGACGCGTCGTTCCGCCTGGGACTCCATCACGCGCGGCGCGGCCACGCGGAAGCGGCGCGCGCCGCCTACGAGACCACCGTCCGGCTCGACCCGGCGCACGTGCGCGCCTGGGTCAATCTCGGCCTCTGCCGCTCGGATCTCGGGGAGCGCAAGGGGGCGATCGACGCGCTCCGCCGTGCGGTCGGCCTCGATCCCGCCTGCTCGGACGCGCGATCCAACCTGGGCGCGCTCTACGCCGAGTGGGGCATGGCCGAGGAGGCTCTCGAGGAGTTCCGCCGCGCGGTCGACCTGAGCCCGCAGAGCGCGGAGGCCCACTTCAACCTGGGCTGGGCGCTCCTCGCCGACGACGAGCTCCAGGAAGCGGAAGCCATGCTCGAGGCCTCGGCCCGGCTGGACCCCGCGAGCGCCGAGGCGCTCTACGCGCTCGCCATCCTCCACCTCCGCATTGGCGCGTACGCGCGCGCGGTGGGCGAGCTGAAGCGCGCGCTCGAGATCCGCCCCGACGATGCGCGGCTCCACTACCACCTGGGCGTCGC
>DATEOQ010000102.1:0-8204 GCA_035273905.1 Candidatus Eiseniibacteriota bacterium
CGCAGTCGAGCGCGACGTCGGGCTGCCCGTCGGGCAAGGACACCTGTCCGGCCACCGGCCTCGATCCGATCCACAACTACATGGATTACTCGACGGACATTTGCTACACGAACTTCACCGCCGGCCAGGACGCCCGCATGAACGGGATGGTGAATACCTACCGTTCCTGGGTCGGCAACGTGCGCATCGCGAACGGAGCCACGACGAGCCAGAACGGTGCCGCGGCGGTCACCGCGTTCCGCGCGGTTCCAAACCCGTTCAATCCGCGCACGAAGATCGAATTCGGCCTGCGTATGGGCACGCAGGTGTCGGTGCGCGTGTATGACATCCAGGGGCGCCTGGTCGCGACGCTCGTGAACCGCGAGCTGCCGGCCGGAAACCACTCGGTGGACTTCGACGGCGAGAAGCTCGCCAGCGGCGTCTACATGATGGTGCTCCACGTGAAGGGCGAGACTCCGGTGGTGCGGAGAATGTCGCTCCTCAAGTAGCCAGAGTCAGCGTCAAGGCAGTCGACACGACGGGGCCGGTCCGGGAGGGCCGGCCCCGCTGTCGTATGATGGAGGGACATCCGATCCTTCACCCTGCCCCGGAGGTTCCGTGAAATCACCCGTGACGATCCGCCCCGGACGCTCGTTCCAGCTCGAGGACCTCCCGACCACGGACGTGGCCGGCTTCAAGGACAAGGCGGACGCGCGCGGCCAGCTCGAGAAGGATCTCGAGCGGCTCCGCGAGCTCCAGCATCTCCTCTATGCGGACGGACGCTTCGCGGTCCTGATCGTGCTCCAGGCCATGGACACGGGCGGCAAGGACGGCACCATCCGTCACGTCATGAGCGGATTCAATCCGGCCGGATGCATGGTCACGTCCTTCAAGGTTCCTTCCGAGGAGGAGAAGAAGCACGACTTCCTCTGGCGCATCCACCACGCGGCACCGCCGAAGGGAGTGATCGGAGTGTTCAACCGGTCGCACTACGAGGACGTGCTCGTGGTCCGCGTGCACAAGATGGTGCCGAAGGACGTCTGGAAAGCGCGCTACCGACAGATCAACGAGTTCGAGCGCACGCTCACGGACAATGGAACCACGGTCATCAAGTTCTTCCTGCACATCAGCAAGAAGGAGCAGGCGAAGCGGCTCAAGGCGCGCATCGAGGACAAGAAGAAGAACTGGAAGTTCTCGAGCGCGGACCTCGTGGAACGGAAGCTCTGGAGCGAGTACCAGGAGGCGTACGAGGACGCGCTCCGCGAGTGCTCCACCGAGTATGCGCCGTGGACCGTCATCCCGGCCGACGTGAAGTGGGCGCGGGATGCGATGGTGGCGCGGGTGATGGTGGACAAGCTCGAGACCCTCGATCTGCGCTATCCCAAGCCGCAGAAGGATCTCGATCTGATCGTGGTGAAGTAGAAGCGCCCTCGGCTACTTCGCGTCGGGCGTCTTCGTCTCGGATTTGGTTTCGGGGGCCTTGGCCTCGGCCGGCTTCGCGTCCTTGTCCTTGGACTCGTCTTCCGACTTGGCTTCCTTCGTGTCCGCCTTCTTCCCTTCGGCCTTCTCGATCGCCTCGGCCAGTTCCTCCGCCTCGTCCGAGCCCTCGGCCTTGAGCCAGGCCAGCTCCTGCTTGGCGAGATCGATCTGCCCGCTCATGAGGTAGGCCTCGCCGCGGTACTCGTGCGCCTCGTCGTAGTCGGGCTTGATCGCCAGGCACTTGTCGTACGCGGCGAACGAGGCCTTCAGGTCACCCGACTGACGAGCCGAGTAGCCGAGCATGTTCCAGGCTTCGAAGTAGTCGGGATCCAGCTTCACCGCCTCCTCGAACTTGCCCCGCGCCTTGCCAAACTTCTTCTTCGCGTCGTTGGCCTTGCCAGCCGCCTTGTCCTTCTTGGCCTTCTCCACGTCCTTGTATCCCTCGGCGTAGTACGCCTCGGCCTGTGTTCGGGCCGCGCTCTTCGCGGACGACGCGCTCAGCGTGTCTCCGAGGAGCGAGGAATTCGTCGACGCCGGCGGGGGGGGCGGCTCTTCGCGCGGCGGAGGGGACGGAGCCGCTACGGCGGAAGCCGCTACGGCACAAGCGAGTAGAAGGGACGCGACGGCCGGGACGTGGGGCGAAAGGCGGGTCATGAGGGCTCTCCTCGATGGGGTCGGGGCGCCGATACGGCGCCTGCCCGAATGCTACCAGAAGCCCCTCCCTTTCGGTATGCTGCCGCGATGCTCTCCGCCCGCCGCATCCACCCGCTCCTGATCGCCCTCGCGGCTTGCGTGATCGCGGCCCCGAGGGCGTTCGCGTCGGAGCACGGCGACCCCGTCGTCCCGCTCCTTCTCGCCCTCACGGTGGTCCTCGTGTCGGCCAAGATCGGCGGCTGGATCGCAACCCGCATCCGCCAGCCGGCGGTTCTGGGAGAGCTCGTCGCGGGAATCGTGATCGGCAACCTCGGCCTCGCCGGGTTCCACGGCTTCGAGCCGCTCCAGACCGACGCCACGCTTTCGATCCTGGCCGGGCTCGGCGTGATCCTGCTCCTCTTCGAGGTGGGCCTCGACTCGACGGTGCCCCAGATGATGCAGGTGGGTCCGTCGGCGCTCCTCGTCGCGCTGCTCGGTGTCGTCACGCCGTTCGCGCTCGGGTGGCTCGCCGGCGTGTGGCTCCTGCCCGACCGGCCGAGCTACGTGCACGCCTTCCTCGGCGCCGTCCTCACCGCGACCAGCGTCGGCATCACCGCGCGCGTCCTTCGCGATCTCGGCGCGGCGCGGTCGAACGAGGCCAAGATCATCCTCGGGGCCGCCGTCATCGACGACGTGCTGGGTCTCGTGATCCTCGCCGTGGTGAGCGGCGTCATCACCGCAGCCGACAAGGGCGCCTCGGGCGTGTCGCTCCCCGCGATCGCGTGGGTTTGCATCAAAGCGGTGGGCTTCCTCGCGGCGGCGATCGTCCTCGGACGGCTCCTCGCGCCGTGGCTCTTCCGGATCGCCGCGCTCGTGCGCGTGCGCGGCATCCTGCTCACCACGGGGCTCATCTTCTGCTTCTTCCTCTCGTACCTCGCCGCGCGCGCGGATCTGGCGCCGATCGTCGGCGCGTTCGCCGCCGGGCTCGTCCTCGAGGGCTCGCACCTCGAGCGGTTCGAGGAGGCCAAGGAGACCACGCTCGAGTCCTTGCTCCATCCCATCTCGACCTTCCTCGTGCCGATCTTCTTCGTGATGACCGGCATGCGCGTCTCGCTCGGGACATTCGCCGATCCGGCCGTGATCGGGCTCGCGACGGCGCTCATCGTGGTCGCCTGGGTCGGCAAGCAGACCTGCTCGCTCGGCGTTCTCCAGAAGGGAGTGGACCGGCTCACCGTGGGGCTCGGGATGGTGCCTCGCGGCGAGGTCGGACTCATCTTCGCCACGATGGGCGCCACCCTGTCGCTCGCGGGCGAGCCCGTGATCGGGCCGGCCACCTATTCCGCCATCGTCATCATGGTCATCGTCACCACGCTGGTCACGCCTCCCGCTCTCAAGTGGAGCATCGAGCGGCAGAGGCGGCGGACCGCGTAGAAAGGAGCGCGATGCGTTTCCTGGTTCTGGGAGCGGGATTGCAGGGCTTTGCCGCGGCGCTGGACCTCGCGCGCGCGCGCGAGGTGGAAGAAGTGGTGGTCGCCGATTCCGACAGCGGCCGTGCGGCGCGAGCCGCGGAGCGCCTCCAAGGGCTCAACGCTGCGGTGCGCGCCGAGACGATCGACGTCACGAAGGAGGGCCGGCTCGTCGAGCGCATGCGCGGCTATGACGTCGTGATCTCGGCGGTCCCCTACTTCCTGAACCTCGATCTCACGAAGGCCGCGATCCAGGCCCAGGTCTCCTTCTGCGACCTCGGAGGCAACACCGACGTGGTGCGCGACCAGGAGGCGCTGAACGATCAGGCTGAGGACGCAGACATCACGATCGTACCCGACTGCGGTCTCGCGCCGGGCATGGCCAACGTCCTCGCGGCCGCGGGCATCGGACGGCTGGACCGGGCGGATCTGGTGCAGATCCGGGTGGGTGGACTCCCGCTCCATCCCAAGCCGCCGCTCGAATACATGATGGTCTTCTCGATGCACGGTCTATTGAACGAGTACCTGGGACGCGCCGTCGCGCTCCGGAACGGGAAGCGGACCGAGATCGAGACGCTGACGGAGGTCGAGGAGCTCGAGTTCCCCAAGCCGGTGGGACGCTGCGAGGCGTTCGTCACGCTCGGCGGCACGTCCACCATGCCGTGGACCTACGAGGGAAAGCTCGCGACGCTCGACTACAAGACCGTGCGCTATCCCGGCCACGCGGCGAAGATGCGGCTCTTCCGCGACCTCGGCCTTCTCGAGACCACGCCGGTTCTTCTCGAAGGCGCGTCGGTCGCGCCGCGTTCCCTGTTCGCGGCGGTCGCCGAGCCGAGGCTCACGTTCCCGAACGAGCCCGATCTCGTGGTGATGCGCGTCGTGGTGGAGGGCGTGAAGGACGGCAAGAAGAAGGAGATTGTGTTCGAGATGCTGGACCGGATGGACACGAAGCGCGGCGTGACCGCGATGATGCGGACGACCGCCTATCCCACCGCGGCGGCGGCCCTCATGATCGCGCGCGGCGAGGTCCCGTTCCGCGGCGTGGCCGCGATGGAGCGCGCCATACCCGCGGAGGAGTTCCTCCGCGAGATCGGCAAGCACGAGCTCAAGATCGACGTTCGGGAGCGGACGAAGCCGGCGTCGAAGGCGAAAGCGCCTCGCGGACGCGGGAGCGCAAAGGCCGCCCGAGCGCCGAAGCGAGGAGGTCGGAAGCAGCCGACACCCGCGCGAGGTCGATCCCGGTCGAAGCGCCGGAGCGCGTGAGCGCCCAGACGAGATCCTCGGTCGCGATGTTCCCGGCGGCCCCCGGAGCGTAGGGGCAGCCACCCGCTCCGCCCGCGGACGCGTCGAAGATCGTGATGCCGCGATCGTACGCGGCGAGCGCGTTGGCGACCGCGGTGCCATAGGTGTCGTGGAAGTGCATGGCGACCCTCTCTTGAGGCAGCGCGTCGAGAAGGACGTCGAGGAGATCGTCCACCTCGGCGGGCACCGCCTTTCCGATCGTGTCTCCGATCGAGATCTCGTCCACGTCCAGATCGAGGAGCCGCCGCACCACGTCCGTCACCGCGCGCGGCCCGATCTTCCCCTCGTAGGGACACCAGAACGCCGTCGAGACGTAGCCTCGCACGAAGAGTCCCTCCCGCTTGGCGCGCGGGACGACGGGCTGGAACCGCTCGATCGATTCCGCGATCGACGCGTTGATGTTCTTCCGGTTGAAGGTCTCCGACGCCGCCGTGAACACCGCGATCCCCGAGACGTGCGCCTCGAGCGCGCGGTCGAGCCCCTTCTCGTTCGGGACGAGCGCGGAATAGCGGACGCCCTCGCGCCGGCGGATCCGCGCGAAGACCTCCGCCGCGTCTTCTAGCTGCGGCACCCAGGTCGGCGACACGAACGCGCTCACCTCGATGTCCATGTAGCCCGCTTCCGAGAGCGCATCGACGAACGCGACCTTGGCGTCGGTGGGGATCAGCGCCTTCTCGTTCTGGAGCCCGTCCCTCGGGCCCACTTCGACGACACGAACCTGCGTCATTGGATTGCGCGCTTCGGCGTTCATGGCGCTCCGTTCGCGGCTGCGAGGCGGACCAGGAGCTGTCCCAGCTCCACGCGGTCGCCGTCGACGCACAGGATCTCCTCGACGCGCGCGTCTTCGGGGGCCGTGAGCTTGAATTCCATCTTCATCGCCTCGATCGTGAGGAGGAGATCCCCCTCCTTGACCTGCGCGCCCTGAGCCGCCGTGACGCGCACGACCTTGCCGGTCATCGGCGCGCGGATCTCGTCGTTGGAGGCCGCGGCCGCCGAGCCCGACGACGTTCGGTGCGCGCGCTCGAGCACGTAGGTCCGGCCGCGGAGCGACACCCACACTTCCTTCGGCCCCGCTTTCACGGCCGCGCGGCAGGCGCCCTGGGGGGTCCGGATCTCGACCCACGCGCCGTCGCGCGCGACCTCGGCGTCGAGCGTGCTGCCGTCGCGCGTCCATGTGGCGCGATGGCCCTGGGTCTCGATCGTCCCTTCGATCGCTCGCCCGTCCCAGCGGAAGATGAGTTTCCGGCTCACGCGCGCCCCCAGGCGCCGAGGAGCCGCCACGGCGACCACCGGTCCGCGTCGCTCCGTCCGCCAGCGGCCGCACGAGGCGTCTCGAGCGCCAGCGCCGCCGCGAGGAGCGCCTCGTCGGGCACGTCGTCCGGCGGAGGCCACGACGACGACTCGACGGTATGCGTGTAGGTCTCCCCCGTCGCGAACGCCTCGCTCGCCAAGACGTCGATGAGGAAGCCCTGGTTCGTGCGAATGCCGAGGAGCGCGAGCGATCGCAGCGCCTCGATCAGCCGGACGCGCGCTTCGTCGCGATCCTTCCCGTACGCGATCACCTTCGCGAGGAGTGAATCGTAGTGCGCGTGGACTGAGTGTCCCTCTTCGATACCGGCGTCCACGCGAATCCCCTCGCCCGGCGGCCACGCGAGGAAGGAGATCGGGCCGCTCTGTGGAATGAACCCGCGATACGGATCCTCCGCGTTCAGCCGCACCTCGATCGAGGCCCCCTTCGGCTCGGGACGCTTCGGGAGCGTTCCGCCGGAGGCGATCTCGATCTGCGCGCGCACCAGGTCGAGCCCGAATCGGGCCTCGGTCACCGGATGCTCCACCTGGAGCCGCGTGTTCACCTCGAGAAAGTAGAATGCACCGTCCGGGCCGAGGAGGAACTCCACCGTACCCGCCCCCGAGTACTTCGCATCCCTGGCCAGCGTGATCGCGGCCGCCTCCAGCTTCGCGCGCGTGCCTGGCGTCACGGCCGAGGACGGCGACTCCTCGACGATCTTCTGGTAGCGGCGCTGGAGACTGCACTCCCGCTCGCCCAGCGCGATCGCGTCCTTGCCGTCGCCGAGGATCTGCACCTCGATGTGGCGCGCGGGGTGAACCAGCTTCTCGAGGAGGAGCCGTCCGTCACCGAACGAGGCCTCGGCCTCGCGGCGTCCGCTCTCGAACGCGCCCTCCATCTCCTCCGCGGCCGCCACGCGACGCATGCCACGGCCGCCACCGCCGCTCGCCGCCTTGAGGAGGACCGGATAGCCGATTCGCGCCGCATCCTTTCGAGCGCGCTCCGCATCGGGCACGTCCTCGACGCCCGGCACCACGGAAATCTTGAGCCGGATCGCGGCCTCGCGCGCCCTGGCCTTCGATCCGAGGCGCTCCATCGACTCGGGCGACGGGCCGATGAACGTGATGCCCGCCTTGGCGCACGCGCGCGCGAACGCCGCGTTCTCGGCGAGGAATCCGTAGCCGGGATGGATCGCGTTCGCGCCGGTATCGCGCGCCGCGGCCAGGACTCGTTCCACGTTGAGGTAGCTCTGCCCCGGCTCCGCCGCACCGAGGAGCACCGCCTCGTCGCCCGCCTTGGTATGCGGCGCTCCCTTGTCGGCTTCGGAGTAGACGACGACCGAGGGGAGGCCCATCGCGCGGAGCGTGCGGCAGATCCGGATCGCGATCTCACCCCGGTTGGCAACGAGGACCTTGGCGATCGGCGTCACGATTTCCAGGCGGGAGCGCGCTTCCCGAGGAACGCGCCCAGGCCTTCCTGTCCCTCGGGCGAGGTGCGAAGGCCGGAGATGATGCGGACGGAATTTTCGATCGCCTGGTCGCGCGTGAGGGCGAGGTTCTCCCGGATCAGGCGCTTGGCCTCCATCACCGCGCGCGGACCGCAGCCGCTCAGGGCCCGGACCACCCGGTGGATCGCCTCGTCGAGACCTTCGGGCGGGACGACCTCGTGCACGAGGCCGATGTCTTTCGCGACGGGAGCCTTGAAGATCTCGGCCGTCAGAAAATAGCGACGCGCCGCCGCGGCGCCGATCTTGGGAAGGACGAACGACGAGATCACGGCGGGGGCGATCCCGAGCCGCGTCTCGGTGAAGCCGAAGTCGGCGGCCTCGGCGGCCACGACGACGTCGCAGCAGCCGATGAGTCCCATACCACCCCCGAGGCACGCGCCGTTCACCCGCGCGATCGTGGGGACCGGCAGCTCGTCGAGGCTCCGGAGCATTCCGGCCATGCGGCGCGCGTCCGCCTCGTTCTCCTCGCGCGTGTAGGTCACGCTCCGGCGCATCCAGTTCGCGTCGGCCCCCGCGCAGAACGCGGTTCCCTCGCCGGTCAGGACCACGG
>DATEOQ010000103.1:0-5858 GCA_035273905.1 Candidatus Eiseniibacteriota bacterium
GATTCGTTCTCGGTCTACGTGAAGGAGCTGGGACCTCCGCTCGTGCTCGCCCCGGTGGGCGCGAACGGACGGAGCGCGAGCCGGCGTGTCGCCACGGTGGAGTCCGCCGTGGTTCCGGGCATTCCCGAGTCCACCAACAACGCGGTCGGCCGCTAACTCCAGGGAGGGAGTCATGAAGCAGCGCAACGGTGCGGGGTCGAAGCGGCTGGTCGAGGCGACCGAACGGTTCATCAAGTCCGAGCAGAAGCTCCTCGAAACGCTGGGCGACCGGCGCATTCTCAAGAAGACCGAGTGCGATCACTTCGCGAAGGATCTCGCGCTGTCCGCGGCGAAGAAGCGCTCGTCCGATGTCTTCGCGAGTGCGATCTCGATCAACCGGAAACTCATGGGGGTGCTCTCCAAGTCCAAGTCGGCCGCCGCGAAGGCGGTGTCCGAGAGCGACGTGCTGGCGGAGCTCGGCCGGATCTCGCAGACCGTGGCGGATCCCGCCGAAGCGTTCGAGCAAGCGCTCCTCCAGATGCGCGCGGTGGTGCCGTACGAGAACGCGACCCTCTTCCTCTGGAGCCGTGAGACGCAGTGCCTCGAGGAAGCGGCCACGGTCGGCTCGCGCGTGGATCTGATCAACCACGTTCGCTTCGGCCAGGGCGCCGGCTTCTCCTCGTGGGTGGCGCAGCAGCGGAAGCCGGTCCTCCTGAACGACCTCCATCGCGAAGGCGGCCCCGACGCGGTGGCGCTCCGGTCCTTCCTTTCGGTCCCGCTCCTCGTGCAGAACGAGGTGGTGGGCGTCATCAACATGGCCCACTCCCGCCCGAGCGCGTTCGAGGAGGAGATGGTGACGCGCGTGGCGCTGTTCGGCCTGCTCATCGCGTCGGTGGCGATGCGCACCGTGCTCCGCAAGGACCGCGAGCGGATGGCGACGACGGACGCCCTCACGTCGCTCTACAACAAGCGCCACTTCGATCAGTCGCTCGAGGTCGAGGTGGGGCGCGCCAAGCGCTACGGCCACAAGGTCTCGGTTCTCGTGCTCGACATCGACCGTCCGCGCGAGCCGAAGACGAAGTTCGGCCCCTCCGCCGGCGAGCAGGTGCTCTCCGACATGGGGCGGCTCCTCAAGCGCTCCGCGCGCACGACCGACTGCATCGCGCGGTATGGCTTCGACGAGTTCCGCATCCTCCTCCCGCACACGGACGAGGCCCGCGCGAAGGTTGCGGCCGAGCGGATCCGCGGCGTGGTGGAGAAGCACGCCTTCCCGCGCCGCCGCCGTCCGACGGTGCATATCGGAATCGCCACGTATCCCACGGATTCCGTGCTGGCACCGGTCTCGGCGCCGAACCTCGAGCGGGCGGTGGAGGCCGTGATGGCGCCGCCGATCGACATCGCGGGTCCGAGCGAAGCGGCCGCGAGCTGAACGGGACTTCAGGGGAACTGAGGACACGATGACGGAACGGACGATGACGCCGGCGGCGTCCTCCGGCACCGACGCGCCACGCGCGAGAATCCTGGTCGTGGACGACGAGATCCAGGTCGTCCACATCTTCCGGGACCTCCTCACGCAGCAGGGCTACGAGGTGGAGGACTGCGACAACGGCGACGACGCCATCCTCAAGGTCACGAACGGCAAGTTCGACCTGGTCCTCACGGACATCAATCTGCCGGGCGTGGACGGTCTCGAGGTGATTCGGGCCGCCAAGGCCGCCGATAAGGATACGTGCGTCATCATGATCACGGGCTACGCGTCGACGACCACCGCCATCGACGCGCTCCGCCAGGGGGCCTACGACTACATCACGAAGCCCTTCGACCTCTGGGAGACGGCCAAGGCCATCGAACGCGGTCTCCATTCGCGCATGCTGAGCCGCGAGAACGCGAGGCTGTTGAAGGAGCTCGCCGAAGCGAACGCGGTGCTGCAGCAGCACGAGGAGATCTTGAAGCGGAAGGTCGAGCGAGCCACGCACCGCATGGCCTCGCTGTACGAGGCCGGGAAGCAGATCTCGACGAGCCTCAGCATCCAGAGCACGCTCGACGTGATCGTGGCGCAGGCCGCGCGGCTCACCGCGTCCGGCTCGTGTCTCGTGTTCCTGCACGACACCTCGACCGACGAGTATGCGGCCGAGGCCGCGGTCGGCATCCCACGGGAGCGCTTCACGCCTCTCCGGTTCGGGATGGGCGTGGGCTATCACGGCCAGGTGGTCCAGACCGACAAGCCCCTCCTCGTCGACGAGCTGGAGAGCAAGGTGGGCGCCGAAGCCATCTTCTCCGCGCTCCGTGCGTCCAGCGCGCTCATCGTTCCGCTCCGTTCGAGCGAGAGCGTGATCGGGACGATCACCTGCCTGGACCACGAAGGGGGATCGTTCACGACCGAGGACATGGACGTGCTCATGATGCTCGCGAGCCAGGCCTCGATCGCCATCACGAACGCCAATCTCTACGAGCGGACGAAGGAGCTGGACCGCCTCAAGTCCGAATTCGTGGCCGTCGTGTCGCACGAAGTGCGCACGCCGATCACGTCGATCAAGGGGTCGCTCGAGCTCCTCTCGGACGAGCGATTCCACAAGCTGCCGGCGCCGCAGAAGGAGCTCCTCTCCATCTGCCAGGCCAACACGGAGCGCCTGATCAGCCTCATCAACGACATCCTCGACTTCTCCAAGCTCGAGAGCTCCAAGCTCTCGCTCAACATCGAGGCCATGGAGGTGGACGGCGTGCTCTCCGAGGCCGTGGAGAACATCAGGAGCCTGGCCGCGCAGAAGGAAGTCGTGATCGAGCTCACCGTCGACGCGTCGGCCGGGAAGATCGAGGCCGATCCCATGCGGGTGGGGCAGGTTGCGACGAACCTGCTCGGGAACGCGATCAAGTTCTCGCCCGACAAGAGCCGGATCGAGGTCTTCGCCTCCGGTGATCCGGAGAAGATCACCGTCTCGGTGAAGGACTATGGCCGCGGCATCTCCGCACGCGACATCACCCGGCTCTTCCAGCGCTTCGCACAGCTCGACTCCTCCACCACGCGCAAGGCAGGAGGCACCGGGCTTGGCCTCGTGATCTCGAAGGGGATCGTGGAGCAGCACGGCGGGAACATCTGGGTGGAGTCCGCGCTCAACGAGGGCTCGACGTTCTCCTTCTCGCTGCCGCGCTTCCGGGCGGACGGCGGCGCCCCCACGACGTAGCGCCCCGGGCCGCATGGCGTAGACGCGCCCCGGCGCGCGCCGTACTATCGCCGCACGTGACCTCCCGCCAGAAAACCGTCCTCAGCGTCTTCGGGACGCGCCCCGAGGCCATCAAGATGGCCCCGGTGATCCGGCGCTTGAAGCAGGAGCCCGGAATACGCTCCCTCGTCTGCGTCACCGCGCAGCACCGCGAGATGCTCGACCAGGTGCTCCGCTGGTTCGAGATCCGCCCCGATCACGACCTCGACCTCATGCGCGACGGGCAGACCCTGACCGAGATCACCACGCGCGCGCTCGGCGCGCTCACGCCGTATCTCGAGCGCGAGCAGCCGTCCCTCCTCCTCGTGCAGGGGGACACCACCACGACGATGGCCGCGTCCTTGGCCGCGTTCTACGCGCGCATTCCGGTCGCGCACGTGGAGGCCGGACTCCGGACCGGGGACAACATGTACCCCTATCCGGAGGAAGTGAACCGCCGCGTCACGACCGTCATCGCGTCGCGCCATTTCGCGCCAACAGAGGGCGCGCGCGCGAATCTCCTCCGCGAGGGGGTGGCCCCGGCGACCATCACGGTGACGGGGAACACGGTGATCGACGCGCTCCTCGAGGTCGTGAAGCAGGAGCCCAAGCGCGCGCCCAAGCTTCCGCTGCGAGGGAAGCGGCTCATCCTGGTCACCGCGCATCGCAGGGAGAACTTCGGCGCGCCGCTGCGCGAGGTCATCGGTGCGTTACGCGACCTGGCGGAGCGCTATCCCGACGTGGATCTCGTCTATCCGGTGCACCGGAATCCGAACGTCGACGGTCCCGTGCGGAAGGAGCTGAGCGGCGTCGCGGGCGTGCATCTCATCGATCCGCTCGAGTACAAGCCCTTCGCAGATCTCATGGAGGCGTCGACGCTGATCCTCACCGACTCGGGCGGTATCCAGGAGGAGGCGCCGTCCCTCGGGAAGCCGGTGCTCGTGCTGCGCGACGAGACGGAGCGCCCCGAGGCGGTGGAGGCGGGTGTGGTGAAGCTGGTGGGACCGCACCGCGAGGCGATCGTGCGTGCGGCCTCGGAGCTGCTCGACGATCCCGCGCGCTACCGCGCGATGGCGGCGGCCGTGAATCCCTACGGCGACGGCCATGCGGCGGAGCGAATCGTCAAGGTGATCCGGGAGATGGTGGAGGTTTGAAGTCTCCCTACGGCTCCCTGACGGAATCACCCATCGCCTCACCCCACTCGTGCTCGGATCGGATCTGGCGAATGCCGGCGCCTGTTCGGAAGGCGTGGAACGGGAAATTCGCTCTCCAGCTCCCATCGAGCGTCACTCCTCGGGGATCCACGCGCGCGCGCTTGACGGTGTAGACGTTCGCGGAGACTTTGAGTCCAGGGTGAGCCACCTCGAGAGCGGGGCCCAGATCCCATGAGGTTCCGAAGGTGGGTTCGCCATTGACCGAAGCCGAGAACTTGCGGTCCAGGACGGCGACGAGCGTCAGTGAATCGGCCCCCAGCAGATCCGATGATCGCAACGCCGAGTCGATCTCGCCCAGAACCTCCCTGTTGTAACGTCCCGCGGCGATCCAGGCCTCCCGTTGTCCCACGACTCCGAGCGTGAACAGAAGGAAGGCGCCCAGGCAGATGACGCGGGCCGCCAGCTTCACCTTCTGCAGAGCCGTCATCGCCAGGAAGACCGATGCGACGAGAAAGCCCGCACCGAACCGGATGGCACCCTGGGTTCGGCTCTCGAATCCATGGGCCGTTGGCCGGTATTCGGAGCCGAGAAAGATGAAGTGGACCATCAGGAACACGCACGCGGCGACGATCACGAGAGTCCGCCGCCCATGGCCTGGTGGACCGGTCAGAGAGCGCCAGAGCACGAGGAGAAAGGGGATGAGCAAGCAGGCGAGAATGCCCAGGGCGATCGGCGGGGCGAGGGAGAGGTCCCGCAACGCGTGTGCGGAGATCCGGATGGAATCGATGAACGCCACCCTCGCGCCGTCGAGCGGGACCGAGACGAGCCTCGAGGCGAGATCGTGCGGTATCGACGCGCGGGTCAACACACCGCCGAAGATGGCACGCTCCAGCACGAGGCGGTAGAGAGCGACACCACAGAGCGCGATCACGACCGGCCACGAGGCACGGAGCGCGCGGCGGCCGTTCCAGGATCCGAAGTCCGTCCCGCCTGCCAGAGCGACCGCGGGGAACAGTGGAACGAAAGACTCGTACGATAAAGCCGACGCTACGAGGAGGGAGGCCACGAGAGCGGTAGTACGAGGACGCATCTCCCTCGTACTCGCGACCCAGATCGCCGCAGCCCAGAATGCAGCGGCCAGATTGGAATTCATCATAATCGCCGAGAAGACGGTTCCGGACGCGGCAGGATAGACAATGAAGAACGAGCATGCGACGAAGGCGAGACTTCGGTCGACGGTCCGGCAGAGAGTCGCGTGCGTCAGCAGGACGCTCGTAGCGAACAGGGAGAGATTGACGGTGTGATGTGACCAGGCCCGAGGTCCCAGGAACCAGTAGCAGAAGCCGTGCAGAAGAGCCGAGACCGGCCGCGCTGTCATGGTCAAGAACGAGAATAAATATGCCTGGAACTCAGCGTAACCATGAAACCGCGAGGGGGCAGTGACGAATCCGAGGTCGTCCCGAACCAGATCGCCGCGGAGGATGTAGGGGAGGTAGACGGCGAGGAGAAGGAGCAGGAGGAGCCA
>DATEOQ010000104.1:0-4217 GCA_035273905.1 Candidatus Eiseniibacteriota bacterium
CACGGTGGTGGGGGACTTCGACTCGAAGCGCATGGAGTCGAGGCTCCGGGCGGCGTTCGGCGATTGGAAGCGCGCGCCCAGCCCGGTTCCCGACCTCCCCACGACGCAGCGCATCGAGGGACGGCGCGTGCTCCTCGTCGACAAGCCGGACGCCACGCAGACCTATTTCTGGATGGGCAATCGGGGCGTAGCCACGAAGGATCCCGACCGCGACGTCATCGACCTGGCCAACACCGCCTTCGGCGGACGCTTCACGTCCATCCTGAACCGGGAGATGCGCACGAAGAGCGGCCTCACCTACGGCGTCCGATGCCGCATCATGCGTCTGAGTCAGCCCGGATCGATCGCGATCTCGAGCTTCACGAAGACCGACTCCACGCAGCGCGCGATGGACATGGCGATCCGCCTTCTCGGCGAGCTTCGGGAGAAGGGAATCGACGCGGCGACGGTGACATCGGTGAAGAGCTACTTGAGCGGCCTCTATCCTCCCGATCTGGAGACTGAGGACGAGATCGCGACCCGGCTCGGTCAGCTCGCGTACCACGGCCTGCCGATCACGGAGGCGACGCAGTACGTCGAGCGCATCCAGGCCATCCCGGACGCGGCGATTCTTCCCGTGATCCGTCGCGTCTATCCCGATCCCAAGGATCTCTCCATCGTGATGATCGGGAACGCGGCCGCCATCCGGAAGGTCGCCCAGAGCTACGGACCGGTCCGCGAGATCCGGCTCGACCAGCCCCTCCTCCAGACCATCCACGAGGCTTCCGCCCGGGCACGTTAGTTGCCCTTACCTCCGGCATCGGTCCGTCCACCGGGCCGAACTCGTTGTACCCCAACGCCCGAGCCGGAGGAGACGCGATGCGCGCCGACACAGTGTGGACGAAAACCTACGAACGCCCCTGGATCGTGGCGGCCATCGCGGCGGGCACCGTCGCGACGCTATTCCTGCTCTTTGCCCCGAGGGCCGAGGCGCAGTACGGCGGGGAGATCCGTGGCGACCGGCAGGAATTGCGTCAGGACCGGTGGGACCGGAGCGGCGACTGGGCCGACGTTCGTCGGTTCGACCGGCAGGTCACGCGCTTGGTGCGCGCGGAGCAGGTGGGGAACCGCTTCGAGGAGCGGCGTGCACGCGTTCAGCTTCAACGGCTCATGCAGCTCGAGCTGGTGGAGTCGCGCCACGATCTCGGGGCCGATCGCGGGGAAGCTCGGTCCGATGGGGACGACACGAGCCCGCGCTGGGACGATCGCCGCGACGCCATGGCCACGCGCGCGCGGCTCTTGCGCGAGCGGCGCGTCGTGCGCGAGCTCGCGTCCATCGAGACCGAGGTGAACCGCGGGGCGCCGTGGGCGCTCGACCGCGAGCGGAGGTTGCTGCGGGAGTTTTCGAGGCTGACGAGGGAGGACGCGCTTGCGAGCGGGAGGGAGTTGCGCGAAGACAGGCGCGAGCTCCGGAACGATCTCAGGGACGACCGAGATGAAGGACGCCGCGATCTCAGCGGCGAGGGTGATTCAGGCCCGTACTTCAAGCACGAGGATCGTCCGGCGCCTCCCCCTCCTCCTCCGAACTGGAGCTACGATCCGGACCGCCAGGACTTGAAGGATCGCCCGGACGAGCAGAGCGCTCCTCCGGATCTGGATGGCCAGGACGAGGACCGGACTGCTCCCCCGGCGGACGACGAAGACCAGACTCCGCCTCAGACGAACGAGGACCAGGCTCCGCCTCCGACGGACGACGACGCTCTCTAGTCTTCGAGGTCCTGAGACGGCCGGCGTCCTTCACGGAGCGTGCGAGCAGATACTCGATCTGCCCGTTCACGCTCCGTAGCTCGTCGGCCGCCCAGGCCTCGATCGCCCGCCATAGCTCCGGATCGATCCGGAGCAGGAATGCCTTGCGGGGCGCCATGAGCTAGGTGTGAAGCGTTCCCGTGTTGAGAACCGGGGTCGCCGCGCGCTCGCCGCAGAGAACCACGAGCAGGTTCGACACCATCGCGGCCTTGCGCTCCTCGTCCAGCTCCACGACGTTGTTCGCGCTGAGCCGCGCGAGCGCCATCTCCACCATCCCCACCGCGCCGTCCACGATCCGCTGACGCGCCGCGATGATGGCCGCGGCCTGCTGGCGCTGGAGCATGGCGCCCGCGATCTCAGGCGCATACGCGAGGTGGCTCAAACGCGCCTCGGTCACCTCGACGCCCGCCGAGCGCAGCCTTTCTTGAAGCTCCGCGCGCAGCGCCTCGGACACCTTGTCCGTGCTCCCGCGCAGCGACACCGCGTCGTGGTCGGGATCGTCGTACGGATACGCGCTCGCAAGGTGGCGCACCGCCGTCTCGCTCTGCACCGTGACGAAGTCCTCGAAGCTCTCCACGTCGAACACCGCCTGTGCGGTGTCCATCACCCGCCACACGACGACCGCGGCGATCTCGACCGGATTGCCCGCGTGGTCGTTCACCTTGATCATGTGCCCGTTCAAGCTGCGCACGCGCAGCGAGACCTTCTTCCGCGTGTTGAAGGGGTTCGTCCACCACCAGCCGCTGTCGCGCACCGTCCCCGCGTAGGATCCGAAGAGGATCAAGACCACGGCCTGGTTCGGCTGGACCGTGAAGAGCCCGGCCGCGCAGAGCGCCGTGAGGGCAGCCACAGGGAGCACTCCCGTCGCGAGCACGATGGGGCGCCCGGACTGGACCCCGGCGACAAAGAGGTAAACGGCGAGCCCTGCGAGAAGCAGGGTGATGGTCAGACCGATGGCCCCGCTCAGGGCCGCGACCCGACGTTCGTGAGTCATGGACGAACACGCTCCTTTCAAGGTGGCGGGAGGGCCCCAACGGCCACCCCGTGGTTCGATATAAATATGATATCACAATGATTTCATTTTGTCCAGGGGGGTGGGCTTAGGTGTCTGATTTTAAATCACTTAGGGTGAGGCGGCGATGAAGGCTCTCAACATGCGCCAGCGCATGTCGGCCATCTGGACGGCGCTACTTGAGATCCTCGGGGTTATCCGGGAGGCCCGGACAGGTAGGCTCGGTATCGTAGGGTACGTAATAATACATTTCCCAGCGCTCGAGCCCCTGGTAAGGCTCACCGGTCCAGACGGAGAGGTGGACTCCTTCGTAGCTCGCGCACTCGGAGAAGCGTTCGTTCACCCCGTCGTGATCGAGATCGACTTCGAAGTGCGCCCGCACCAGGCGGAAGGACTTCGCCGGCGCACGGAACGCGAATCCCAACCCCGGCCAGTACGAGCTGTCGCGCAAGACGGCCCTGTAGAACCCTCCCTTAACCAGCGGGCCAGCGTCGGTCCCCTTCTGCTCCCACATGCTCGAGAACGATCCGCGCTCGCGGGGTTCGAGGATGCGCTCAGCAATGGCTCCGCGTTCCACGAGAGGGAGCTCCCTCTTCTCGCTACCCTCGGCGCTCCATAGGAATGTGACCGAGTCTCCTGGCGCAAGGGTGGTGTCTTGTATGGCGACCCAAATGCTGTCCCAGGAGGCCCCGTCTGCGAGTCCCACGTGCCAGCGAAAATCGAAAGCCATCGACGCGGAAGGGGTCGCGAACGCCGGTCCGGAGAGTGCTAACAAACCGAGGAGCGACCCCCGCAGGCGCCACATCCAGTCAGCCCCAAGTCCCGCGCGTCACCCTACTCCCGCACGAGCTTCTTGTACTTCAACCGGTGAGGCTGATCAGCTGCCGCACCGAGGCGCATGTGCCGGTTCGCCTCGTAGTCCTGGAAGTTGCCCTCGAACCACACGACGCTGCCGTCCTCTTCGAACGCGAGCATGTGCGTGGCAATTCGATCCAGGAACCAGCGATCGTGGCTGATGACGCAGACGCAGCCGGCGAAGGAGAGGATCGCCTCCTCCAACGCGCGCAACGTATCGACGTCGAGGTCGTTGGTGGGCTCGTCGAGCAACAGGAGATTCCCGCCCGACTTCAGGAGCTTCGCCAGGTGGACCCGGTTTCGCTCACCGCCCGAGAGGTTCTTCACCGGCTTCTGCTGGTCGGCGCCCTTGAAGTTGAAGGAGGCGACGTACTGGCGCGAGTTGATCTCGTCCGCGCCGCCGAGCTGGATCAGGTCGAGGCCGCCGGAGATCTCCTCCCACACCGTCTTGTCGCCCTCGAGAGCGCGGGACTGGTCGACGTAGGCGAGCTGCACGGTCGAGCCGATCGCGACCGAGCCCGAGTCGGGCTCCTCGGTGCCGGTGAGCATCCGGAAGAGCGTGGTC
>DATEOQ010000105.1:0-4983 GCA_035273905.1 Candidatus Eiseniibacteriota bacterium
GGCCCAGTAGTGCCTGCCCGGGGCGTCCACGAGGACCAGCGGGACCACCGCGGCCTTGCCCGTCTGGGCCAGCGTCAGCGCCTCGAAGACCTCGTCCGCGGTGCCGAAGCCGCCGGGGAAGTACGCCATCCCATGCGCCTCGCGGACGAGGAAGAGCTTACGGGTGAAGAAGTACTTGAACGTGATGAGCTTCGGGTCGTCGGCGATCCAGGGGTTGGCTTCCTGCTCGAACGGCAGGCGGATGTTGAGCCCGAACGAGCGCTCGCGTCCCGCGCCTTCTTGCGCCGAGCCCATGACCCCGCTCCCCGCGCCCGTCATCACCATCCAGCCCGCCTCCTGCATGCGGCGCCCGAAGGCGTGGGCCTGGCGGGAGACGGGATGCTCCGGCGGCGTGCGCGCGGAGCCGAAGACGGTGACCTTGGGCACGCTGCGCCAGGGGGCGAAGACCTTGACGCCGTAGCGCATCTCCTTCAGGGCGGCGCTGGTGATCTTGAGATCCATGACGCCCGCGCCGTCCTCGAACATCTTGAGCACGGTGGTGAGCATCTCCGAGTAGAGGCGCCACGAGGATTCGGGCACGCGCAGCTGCTCGAGGAGGGCATCGAGCGCGCGATTTCCCTGCTCGGACTGGAGCTGATAGCGACGGTCCGGACTCACGGTGAGAGTATACATGCCGGGCACGCTCCCCCCGCTACGCGAGGGTGTGGCGCACCATCTTCCCTTCGACCATGTACACCACCATCTCCGCGATGTTGGTGGCGTGGTCGGCCACCCGCTCCATGAAGCGCGAGATGAGGATGAGCCGGAGGGCGCGGGGAATGGTGCGCGGGTCGGACATCATGAACGTGAGGAGCTCGCGGAAGATCTGCTCTTTGAGCGCGTCCACCGCCGCGTCCTCCTCGCACACTGCGCGCGCCAGCGCGGTGTCCCGGGCCACGAAGGCGTCCAGGCTCTCCTTGACCATGCGCTGGGCCATCTCCGCCATGCGCGGCAGGTCCACGTACGGCTTGAGCTGCGGTTCCTGGTGCAGCTCGAGCGCGCGCTGGGCGATGTTCACCGCCTGATCGCCGATCCGTTCCAGGTCGGTCACGATCTTCATCGCGGTGGTGATGAAGCGCAGGTCGCTGGCCGCGGGCTGGTTGAGGGCCAGCAGCTCCACGCACTTCTCGTCGACCTCGACGTCGTACTGGTTGACCTGGCGGTCCCGCTCGATGACGTCCCGGGCCAGCGCGTCGTCCCGCTCGAGCAGGGCCCGCATCACGCGGCGAATCTGATCCTCGACGAGCCCGCCCATGGCGAGCAGCGTCTGCTTGAGCGCGTCCAGCTCTTCGTGAAAGTGCCGCACGGAGCGCCCTCCCCTAACCGAACCGTCCGGTGATGTAGTCCTCGGTCCGCTTGTCGCGCGGGTTCGTGAAGAGCTCCCGCGTGACCCCGAACTCCACCAGCTCGCCGAGCAGCATGAAGCCGGTGTAGTCCGAAACTCGCGCCGCCTGCTGCATGTTATGGGTGACGATGACGATCGTGTAACTGTTCTTGAGCTCGAGCATCAGCTCCTCGATCCGTGCGGTGGCGATGGGATCGAGGGCCGAGCACGGCTCGTCCATCAGGAGCACGTCCGGCTCCACCGCGATCGCCCGCGCGATGCAGAGGCGCTGTTGCTGACCGCCCGAGAGGCCGAGCGCGCTCTCGTGCAGCCGGTCGTGGACCTCGTCCCAGAGGGCGGCGGCCCGGAGGCTCCGCTCCACGATGCCTTCGAGGTCGCTGCGGCTCTTCACCCCGAGGATGCGGGGTCCGTACGCGACGTTCTCGAAGATGGACTTGGGGAACGGGTTGGACTTCTGGAAGACCATACCCACCCGCTTGCGCAGGTCGGTGACGTCCACGCTCCGGTCGTAGATGTCCGAGCCGCCGATCCGAACGTTTCCCACGATCCGCACCCCGTCCACGAGGTCATTCATGCGGTTGATGCAGCGGAGAAGCGTCGACTTCCCGCAGCCGGACGGGCCGATGTAGGCGGTCACCCGGTGTTTCGGGATCGACATCGAGACCTCCTTCAAGGCGAGCTTCTCCCCATAGTAGAGGGAGAGGCGGTCGATCTCGACCATGGCCGGCTCCATCACGCCCGCCGCTTCCGCCCGCGGGTTGAGGGTCGCCGCGATCCCGACTGTGCCCGACATGAGAGCCTCCTGAGGCATGTGCGCTACACCGCCGAGGTCGCGTACTGCCGGCGGAGCCGGTTGCGCATGCCGATGGCGAAGAGATTGAGCAGCACGACGATGGTCAGCAGCAGCAGCGTGGTCGCGAACACCATGGGCCGCGCCGCGTCGACGTTCGGCGACTGGAAGCCCACGTCGTAGATGTGGAAGCCGAGGTGCATGAACTTCCGGTCCAGATGCAGGAACGGCCAGAAGCCGTCGATGGGCAGGGCCGGGGCGAGCTTCACCACTCCGGTGATCATGAGCGGCGCCACCTCGCCGGCCGCGCGCGCCATGGCCAGGATCAGCCCGGTGAGCACCGACGGCATGACCGCGGGCAGGACCACGCGCACCATCGTCTCGAGCTTGGTCGCGGAGAGCGCGAGGGAGGCCTCGCGCATGCCGCGCGGGATGGCGGCGAGGCCTTCCTCGGTGGCCACGATGACCACGGGCACGGTGAGGAGGGACAGGGTGAGCGACGCCCAGACGATGCCCCCGGTGCCGTAGGTCGGCGTGGGCAAGGCATCCGCGTAGAACATGCGGTCGATGGACCCCCCCACGAAGTAGATGAAGAAGCCCACCCCGAAGACGCCGAAGACGATGGACGGGACGCCCGCCAGATTATTCACGGCGATGCGCACCGCGCTCACGAACGGCCCCTGCTTCGCGTACTCGCGGAGATAGAACGCGGCGAGCACCCCCAGCGGCGTCACCAGGATGCTCATGATCACGACCATCATCACGGTGCCGAAGATGGCGGGAAACACGCCCCCCTCGGTGTTGGACTCGCGCGGCTCCGCCGACACGAATTCCCACAGGCGCGTGAGGTAGTGCCATACCTTGGCGCCGTCACCCATGGCGTTGGGGAAGTAGACGTCGATGACCTGCGTGAGGGGCAGGACCTTCTCCTTGTCCCCCGCCGCGGACACCACCACGGTGGCGATCTGCTTGCTCCGCAGCGCGCCGAGCTGCGACTCCTGCGTCCGATAGCGCTCCTGAAGCTCCGCCATCTCCTTGCGGATGGCGTCCACCTCGGGCCCGGCCGCCACGCCCCGCCGATCGAGCCCCTTGAGCCGAAGACGCAGAGCTTCCTGGCGATGGTTGATCGCGCCGATTTCCCCACGCTCGGTCTCGCGTATCTGCTTCCGCAGCCGCTCCGCCTCGGGCATCCGCTTGCGCAGCTCGTCCCGCGTGGCCGCCGCGCCCCGCGCCACCACCGCGTCGCCCTCGCGTAGCTCGCGGAACGCGCCGATGAGGAGTCCCCACTCCGTGCGCTCCACCACCACGGTGTCGGCGGGGTAGTCACGCCGGGCGATCTGCGCCTCGTCCACCCACTGGAAGTCGGCGCCGTAGAGGTCGCGGTTCGCGACCTTCAGCTTGATGCGATGGGCGTCCCCCTGGCCCGGCACCGCCTCGCGCTCGACGACCTGGCCGGCCAGAACCTTGCCATCGGCGAGCGTGAGCTGGACGACGTCCTTGGGCCAGAAGAACCCGAGCCCGTTGACCACGATGAGACCGATGAGCCCGGCCACCAGGAGCAGCGCGAGCGCCAGAGCTCCGCCGGTGAGCCAGATGAAGGGCTCGCCGCCGCGCAGTGTCCTCGCGAGCGGCGTGCTCACAGGTAGCGATACCGCTGCCGGAGCTTGAGACGCACGAGTTCGGCGATGGTGTTGACGGCGAAGGTCAGGCAGAAAAGCAGGAACGCGGCGAGGAACAGCACGCGGAACAGGGTTCCGCCCTCGGGCGCCTCGGGCAGCTCCACCGCGATGTTGGCGGAGAGCGCGCGGAACCCGTTGAACATGCTCCAGTCCATGATGGGCGTGTTCCCGGTGGCCATCAGCACGATCATGGTCTCTCCCACCGCCCGGCCGAAGCCGATCATGATCGCGGAGAAGATACCGGGGCTCGCGGTGGGGAGCACGATTCGGAGCGCGGTCTGCCAGCGCGTGGCGCCGAGGGCCAGCGAGCCGGCGCGGAGGTGCTGGGGCACGTTCGCCAGGGAGTCCTCGGCGATCGTGAAGATGATCGGAATCACCGCGAAGCCCATCGCGACCCCGACCACGAGGGAATTGCGCTGATCGTAGGTGAGACCCAGCGCGGACAGGAGCCAGCCGCGGTACGAGCCGGAGAGGAGCGTCATCTCCACCAGCCCGCCCAAGGCGAAGGCGATCCAGGCGCCCACGATGACCACGGGGATCAGAAGGAACACTTCCGTGCCCGTCTTGAAGCGCGCCCGGATCGACAGGGGAAGCCGCCGCCATGCGGCGAACGCCGCGAGGATGCACACCGTCTCCACGGGAGGCAGCATGAAGAGGCCGGGTACCACGCGCTCGATCATCGGCGCCAGCCAGAGGCCGGCAAGAAAGCCCAGGACCACGCTGGGCAGGGCCGCCATGATCTCCACCACGGGCTTCACGTAGCCCTTCACGGCGGGATGCATGAACTCGCTCACGTAGATCGCGGCGAGCAGAGCCAGAGGCACCGCGAAGAGCAGCGCGTAGAACGTGCCCTTCAGCGTGCCGTAGATGAGCGGGGTAAGGCTGAACTTCGCCTCGAAGTCGTCGGTGCCGCCGGTGGACTGCCACACGTACTCCGGCTTCGCATAGCCCTCGTACCACACCTTGCCGAACACCGTCCGCAGCGTGATCTCCGGATGCGGGTTGTCGACCTGCCACTGGGCCCAGCCGCCCCTGCCGTCGGCGACGAGGAGCCCATCCGCCTTGGGCGCAATGACAGCGGCCCGGAGATCGCCGCCCGGCGCGCGAGGCGACAGGAGCGTCTGGCCGGA
>DATEOQ010000106.1:0-4847 GCA_035273905.1 Candidatus Eiseniibacteriota bacterium
ATCCTCGCCTTCTTCTACCTGCTCTTCCACGAGGTCGTCTGGAGCGCGAAGATCTTCGGGCTCGCGTGCCTCGCGGGATCGGCGTACGCGATCCATCGCGCGGTGCGCGCGCTCGTGCCCGAGCGGGCGGGCGTGGCCCTGATCGCGGGGCTCCTCGTCGCCACCGCCCCCGCGCTCGTCTGGGGAGCGCTCTCGGGGATGGAGATCGCGCTCTATCTCCTCCTCGTCTCGTGCGGCATCAACGCCTACGCGCGCGGGCGATGGAACCTCGCGACCTTCGTATGGAGCGCGGGCGTGTGGGTGCGGCCGGACGGCCTGTTCCTCGCGGGCCTCGCCATCGTTCTCGGTCCGCCGCGGGAGATCTGGAAGCGCGCGCTCTGCGCTGCGCCTCCCATCCTGGCGTTCCTCGCGTTCAATCGCGCGATCGGCGGCCACTGGATGCCGCAGACCGTCGGTGTGAAGGCGCACTTCGGAATGGGGGCAGCGCGAACGGTCACGATGCTCCGCGAATGGGGCGCGCTCTGGGGCATTCCCTACCGGACCCTGGACGAGCTGGAGGAGCCGGTCCTCCTGCTCGCCCTCCTCGCGATCGGGGGGGCGCTGCTTCTCCGAAAGCGGCCGATCCTCGCGCTCTACACGCTGGGGTTTCCGATCGCGCTCTCGCTCTTCTACGCGGGAAGCGGATCGCACAAGCGGTACATCCTCTACGTCATCCCGTTCGGGATCGCGATGGCCTCGGTGGGGCTCGCGGCCGTCGCCGCGCGGCTTCGCGGCGCGTCAGGGCGGAGGGCGGTCGCGACGATCGCCGTCGCCTGCCTCGTATGGCAGCTCGTCCTCGCGCGCGGCGAGGCGGAGACGCACGGATGGAATGTCCAGAACATCAACGAAATGCAGCGCACGATGGGCGAGTTCGCGCGGCGGATCACGAAGCCTGGCGACCGGATCGCGGCGAACGACATCGGCGCCATCGGCTACTTCAGCGAGCGTCCGGTCGTGGATCTGGTGGGGTTGATCACGCCGCGCGAGCCGTTGCCGCGCATGCTGAGCCGCTATCGCCCCGAGCTCATGATCGTGTTCGTCGACTGGTTCCACGAGTACGCGCTCTGGGATCCGGAGAGCCGCGGCTTCGTGTTCCTGGACGCGGACTCGACCCACAAGTACATGATGGTGGGCGCCCTCGAACTCCGTCACAACACGATCAGCTCGAAGGATCAGATGCTCGCGTTCCGGCGTCTCCCGATGGACGCGCCGGCGCCGGAGCGGCTCCTGATGGAAGTGCGCTGAGGGCTAGCGGCGCTCGGAGGCGGCCAGGGCGCGCTTGAGGAGCGCGATCTGTCCGGCATGGTACAGGTTGTGCTGCGTAACCCCGATGAACTGCGCGTACGCGGTGTGGGGAGACTCGGGAACCAAGAGCTCGTCCAGCCGCGCGTCCGGAAACATGCGCACTGCCTTTCGCAGCTGCTCGCTCCCTCGCTTCAAATGCCGCACCGTCTCCTGCCAGCTCGCCTCGGTCGGCTCCGGGCATGGGGGCCAGTCTTCATCCGCGGTGAGCGGGTGTCCGTCGCCCGCCAATCGTCGTAGGAGCAGGTCGTAGTCGCTGCTCAGGTGAAGCACCAGCTCCCAGATGCTGTGCACGCCGGCGATGGGATGGCTGGCCGCCTGCGCGGCGGTGACGCCATCGAGGAGCTCGCACACCGCGGGCCCATGCCACGCATCCCCTTCGAGCACCCGTCGGAGCTGATCCTCGAGACGGCCGACTTCCGTGGTCACGGGGCTCGATCCGTCCGAAGCGCTAGACGCGCTCGGTCCGGATCACGCGAAGGGCCTGCCGCACCGCGCCGAGGTGGTAGGCGGTGTGAACGATGACCGCCATGAACCCGCCCAGTGCATCCTCGCGCATCCACGCGGCGTCGTCCTTGGCCAGCGCTTCCACGGCCGAGGCTTCCGTCCGGAGCCGCTCTCGGAGCTCGTTCCACTCGCGCTCGTCCACCGGGCGATCGTTGGTCCAGATCGAGCGCCAGTCGAGGGCGCCCAGCGCCTCGCCCCGAAGGGAGCGTTGAAGAACCTCGAGGTAGTAGATGCAGTGCCGCACGTGCGCGGCGATGCTCGCGGTGTCGGGCGACGCCCGCCTGGACGCCTCGCACGCGGTCACGTCCGCGAGCGTCTCGAAGAACGACGTGCCGCGGTCGAGATAAATCCCGCGCACGCGGTCGAACGTCTCTCCCAGGAATTCGAGCACCTCGCTCCGCGCCTTCTCCAGCGCGACGTCAGCCGTCATCAGCGGCCTCCCTTCATCCCCGCGCGCTCGAGCAGCCGCGTCCAGTGCGCCTTGGTGAGGGGCACGATCGAGAGCCGCGGCAGGCGCACCAGCTCGGTCGTGGCGAGAACGTCGTCCGCGCGGAACGCGCTCAAGGGAACCGGGAACGGGAGCGCCTTCTCGGCCTTGACCTTCACGACGAGACGCTTGGGGTTGTCCTGCTTGGGATCGGGAAACGGATCGGAAGCGGCGGTCGCGAGCCCGACCACCTGCTTCTCGTCGCCCGTGTGGTAGATCGCGATCGCGTCACCCTTCTTGATCTGGCCCATGTGCTTCAGCGCGACCGGGTTCGAAACACCGTCCCAGGTCGTGGTCTTGTCGCGCACGAGATCGTCGAAGGAGTAGGTCCCGGGCTCTGTCTTGAAGAGAAAAGCGCTCATCATTCCTCCATGCTAGCATGCGCGCGTCCATTCCCCATCGGAGGGGCCGCCGCCTTGCTCGCCGTCGCCTTCTTGCGTGCCGTCAATCTCGCGTCGCACAACCGAATCGCCATGGCCGACCTGTGCTCCATGCTCGGCGACCTGAAGCTCTCCGGCGCCCGCGCCCTCCTCGCGAGCGGCAATCTCGTCTTCGAGGCCGGCTCCGCCGCACCGGCGGGCCTCGAGCGGAAGCTCGAGCAGGAAGCCGAGCGGCGCCTCCAACTCACGACCGACTTCTTCGTCCGCACGTCGAAGGAATGGAGCGCGGTCCTCGCCGCCAATCCCTTCCCCAAGGAAGCCAAGCAGGACCCAGGGCGCCTCCTCGTCTACGCGCTCAAGGAGTCCCCCGGAAAGGCTCGGACCCAAGCGCTCGACGAGGCCATCACCGGCCGCGAAGTCGTCCGCGTCGTGGGACGCCAAGCCTACATCGTCTATCCAGACGGCGTGGGGCGCTCGCGCCTCACCGTCGCGCTCATCGAGCGAAAGCTCGGTACGCGCGCCACGGGGCGGAACTGGAACACCGCGCTCAAGCTCGGAGCGATGCTCGCCGGCTGATCCCCGTCAGTAGACGTACAGGAAGCGCTGCGACGGCGACGGATCGTTGGGACCGAGGCGGACGTAGGCGGTCATCCGGTCGCTCGCGCAGATCGTGTTCTTCCGAAGCTGCACGCCCGCCAGGAGCTCGTAGCGGTAGGTGGAATCGGCGTCGTAGAAGAGGAAGTTGTCCGTCTTCGGGTCGGGCACCGCGTAGTTCTTGAACCACGTGACGAACACCAGCAAGAGCTTCGGCCTGGATTGCTCGAGGTTCTCGGGCAGCGTCTTCTGGGGCGAGACGAGCCCCATCAGGTCCACCACCTTGCGCTCTCCGAAGTACGCGATCGCCCCGATGTCGTTCGTGGCCACCGCGTCCCCCGGCTGCGTCACGAGCTTCACGAAGTTGCCGAGGAGCACCTGCATTTTGTTGATGTTCTGGACATTCCACGCGTAGACGTCGGCCTCGTGCGGCAGATAGGCCGCTTGCCAGGCGAGACACGCGGCGCAGGCGAGCGCGGCGATCTGCGGCGCCTTGCGTTCGCCAAAGCGGCGGGAGATCGCATCGAGGGCCATCACGACGAGCAGCATCGCGAACGGAATCACGTAGAGGATGTATCGCTTGTGCGACGCGCTGTGCTCGCGGAAAAGCGAGAGCGCGATCGGAAACCCGATGGCGTAGACCGCGAGGATGGGCTTCTTCCGGAGCGTGACCACGGCGCCCACGAGGAGCAGAAGGAGAAAGACGATCGGCTCCTCGAGCTGGTCCGTGGGACGGTACGGCACGCCCCAGAGCGCGCCCCACTCGCGCATCATGTTCCAGGTGCGCCCGACCAGGTCGATTCCGAAGTGCGCCTTGGCCCCCACCGTCTGGGGCATCCAGTGCCCGCCGATCATGTAGTTGAACGCGAAGTAGGCGAGGAGCACGGGGGTGGCCACGAGGATCCGGCGAATCGCCTGCCTGGGCGGCGCGATGAAACCAAGCGCGACGAGGAAGATCCCGTCCGGCCTCGCCCACACCCCGACGGCCCAGATCAGGACCGCAAGCGTCTGCTTCCCCCGAACGTAGAGCGCAAGCCCCGCGCAAACGATGAGGAGGTAGAGCGGGATCTCCATTCCCGACAGCATCCCCCACACGAGGGGCGGCGAGGTGACCACGAGGAGGGCGGCGAGGAGCGAGAGCAGGCGTCGTCCCGGCAGGAGCGCGATCGCGGTGAAGTAGAGCGCGACGCCGGCCCCGATCTGGCAGGCGATGCCGAAGATCTTGGCGCTCCAGACGACCTCGTGGAAGAGCGCGTAGAAGAAGGCGAGGATGAAGGTGTAGAGCGGGCCGGTGGAGCCCGCCACGGGCTCGCCGGGATTGAACGCGAATCCATGCCCCGAGGCGAGATTGCGGGCCATCTGCGCGTAGATCCAGGAGTCGTCGAGCGCGTAGCCCCACGCGCCGGCGATCTTCTTCTCTTGGTCGAGAAAGTACCACGCCAGCCCGATCAGCGCCGCGGCGATCGCGATCACGACCCAGGCGAGGGTCAGCTCGAAGCGGGGCGCCGCGGCCGCGCGCGATGGCCGGGCCGCCGGAC
>DATEOQ010000107.1:0-4246 GCA_035273905.1 Candidatus Eiseniibacteriota bacterium
CGGAACCGAGCATCTCCTCCTCGGGTTGATCCGCGAGGGGGAGGGCGTGGCCGCGCGGGTCCTGCTGGAGCTGGGCGTGGACCGCAAGAAGGTGCGCGAGGAGACGCTCAAGCTCCTGGGAGGGACCCCGTCCGTGTCGCAGCCCGAGCGCGAAGGAAAAGTGGAAACCCCGGCCCTGAACCAGTTCGGCCGGGACCTGACCGCGCTCGCGCGGGAGGCCAAGCTCGATCCCATCATCGGCCGCGAGTCCGAGATCGAGCGGGTCATCCAGGTGCTGTCGCGCCGCAAGAAGAACAACCCCATCCTCATCGGTGAGCCGGGCGTCGGGAAGACCGCGATCGCCGAAGGGCTCGCCGAGCGCATCGTCGAGAACAAGGTCCCCGAGACGCTCAAGGACAAGCGCATCGTGACCCTGGACCTGGCGGCGGTCGTGGCCGGGACCAAGTACCGCGGTCAATTCGAAGAGCGCCTCAAGGCGGTCATGAACGAGATCCGCGAGTCCAAGGACACGATCATCTTCATCGACGAGCTCCACACGATCGTGGGCGCCGGCGGCGCGGAAGGCGCCATCGACGCGTCGAACATGCTGAAGCCCGCGCTCGCGCGCGGCGAGCTCCAGTGCATCGGCGCGACCACGCTCGACGAGTTCCGCAAGTACATCGAGAAGGACGGCGCCCTCGAGCGGCGGTTCCAGCCGATCATGGTCGATCCGCCGTCGGTGGACGAGACGATCCAGATCATCATGGGACTCCGCGACAAGTACGAGGCGCATCACGGCGCCAAGTACACGGACGACGCCATCGTGAGCGCCGTCAAGCTCGCGGACCGCTACATCAACGACCGGTTCCTGCCCGACAAGGCGATCGACGTCATCGACGAGGCGGGCGCGTGCGCGCGTCTGTCGATCTCGGCCATTCCGACCGAGGTGCGGGAGCTGGAGAAGCAGGTCGAGGAGGTCGCGAAGGAGAAAGAGGCCTCGATCCAGCAGCAGGAGTTCGAGAAGGCCGCCCGC
The DNA here is from genome assembly GCA_035273905.1 of Candidatus Eiseniibacteriota bacterium. Taxonomy (GTDB): domain Bacteria; phylum Eisenbacteria; class RBG-16-71-46; order SZUA-252; family SZUA-252; genus WS-9. Next base: position 1,013 of record DATEOQ010000107.1, read on the forward strand.
ATCCGCGACAAGGAGAAGGAGCTTCGCGCGAAGCTCCGCGACCTGAAGAAGAACTGGACCGACGTCCGCCACGAGACGCAGGCCACCGTGGACGGCGATCTCATCGGCACCGTGATCGCCCGCATGACGGGGATTCCGATCGCCCGTATCGAGGAGAAGGAGTCGGAGAAGCTCCTCCGGATGGAGGAGGAGATCAGGAAGTCGATCGTGGGCCAGGACGAAGCGGTGGCCGCCGTGTCGCGGGCCATCCGCCGGAATCGCGCCGGACTGCGCGATCCGCGACGCCCGATCGGCTCGTTCATCTTCCTCGGCCCGACCGGCGTCGGCAAGACCGAGCTCGCGCGCGTGCTCGCGCGGTTCCTCTTCGACGATCCGGACGCGCTCATTCGCATCGACATGTCGGAGTACATGGAGAAGTTCTCGGTGTCGCGCCTCATCGGCGCGCCTCCGGGGTACGTCGGCCACGAGGAGGGCGGCCAGCTCACCGAGAAGGTGCGCCGCAAGCCTTACTCGGTCGTGCTCCTCGACGAGATCGAGAAGGCGCACCCGGACGTGTTCAACATCCTCCTCCAAGTGCTCGACGACGGGATGCTGACGGACAGCCTCCGCCGCAAGGTGGATTTCAAGAATACGGTCCTCATCATGACCTCGAACCTGGGCGCTCGTCAGATCAAGGGGGGCCGGAGCCTGGGCTTCCAGGAGCGCGACGAGGAGTCGGCGTACGGCGGCATGAAGCGGACGATCATGGATGAGCTGAAGCGCTCGTTCAATCCGGAGTTCCTGAACCGGATCGACGAGGCGATCGTGTTCCATCCCCTCGACCGTCCCCAGATGCAGTCGATCACGAAGATCCTGCTCGCGCAGGTCGCGGAGCGGTTGCACGGGAATGGAATCAAGGTCGCGTTCGACGATTCCGTGGTGGAGCTCCTGATCGAGAAGGGCTTCGACGCCACGCTGGGCGCCCGCCCGTTGAAGCGGAGCATCCAGAAGCTGATCGAGGATCCCCTCTCCGAACACGTGCTCCGAGGCCAGCTCAAGGATGGGAGCGAGGTCCGGGTGTCCCGCCAGGGTGATGAGCTGACATTCACTTCTTGATCCGATCCCGATACGCGCGCCGGCGTCGTTCGAGGACGCCGGCGCCGCTTGCCGCCCGGCTCGTTCCGGCGGCCCTACTCGTCGCCATCGCCGGGATGCTCGCGGCCTTGTCGGTGCCATCGGGTCTGGCCGTCGCTTCTCCGGACGCGCCCGCGGTGAGCGTTCCCGCCGACACCACGCACGCCGCGCCCGCGCCCGCGGACACCACGCACGCGGCCCCGACAGCCTCGCCCACGGATACGTCGCACGTGGCCCCGGCTGCAGCCGCCGCCGTGCACGCCGCCCCCTCGACCGGGGACACGCTCACGTCCGCTCCGGTCGACTCGAGCGGCCTCGGCATCGGGACGGGAGCCACGGCGCATCCGGACACCACCACCGCCCCTCCGCTGCTCGATCTGGGGATTCCGCTCGGCCAATCGCCCACCGGGCCGGTCGTGCATTCGATCCGCGCGTCCGGCTTCGCGAACGTGGACTCGAGCGTGATCGTGAGGACCTTCGGTCTTCACGTGGGGCAGCCCTACACCCGGGATGCCGTGCGCGAAGGTGTGCGGCGGCTCTTCCAGAGCGGCCTCTACACGGACGTGAACGTCGTCGACACGCCCGCCGGGAACGGGGTGGATCTCAACATCATCGTGGCCGAGCGCGCCCGCATCCACGCGATCAAATTCCAGGGGATCCACAAGATCGAGGAGAAGACGCTCAAGGAGAAAGTCACGAGCGCGCAGGGACAGCTCCTCGATCCGGGAACGACCGATCTGGACGCGGGGAAGATCAAGGATGCCTACGCCGAAGAGGGCTACGCGCACGCCACGGTTCTCACGCGCACCGAGGTGGCCGGGCCGGGCGCGGTGGACGTCATCTTCAACGTCACCGAGGGCGAGAAGGTCAAGGTGCGGAACGTGGTCATTCACCAGGCCCAGCAGAGCCCCGGCATCTTCGTGAACGAGCTCAAGGACGCGATGAAGAGCAAGCCCCCCTCGTTCTTGAAGAGCGGCGCCTACAAACCATCGCAGCTCGAGACCGACATGACCCAGCTCCGGCTCTACATGCGGAGCCGTGGCTACAAGGACGCGGATGTCGACTCGATCCACCCCGAGTTCACCTCGGACGAGAAGGGAGTGGACCTCCACGTCTTCATTCACGAGGGCGAGCGCTATCGCTTCGGCAACGTGACCTGGAGTGGGAACGTGGAGGTTCCGACGGCAGCGCTCGACATCGGCTCGGTCATCGTCCGTTCCGCGCCCTACAGCGAGCCCCAGATCCACAAGACGCTCGAGAACGCGTACACGCTCTACCAGGAGAAGGGGTACCTCTACCTCTCCATCGATCCGAAGTTCATCGAGCGGGACAAGAACATCGTCGACGTGGAGTTCCAGATCCAAGAGGGTTTCCGCTCTCGCGTCGCGGATCTCCAGATCGTGGGGAACACGCGCACCAAGGAGAACGTGATCCGGCGTGAGGCCTCGGTTCGTCCGGGGGACACGTTCCGCCGCTCCTCGCTCGTCCGCACCCAGCGCGATATCTTCGCGCTCGGCTTCTTCCAGGACGTGACGGTGGACTACGAGCCGACCGGCGACAGCGCCGACATCAAGCTGACCCTGAAGGTGCAGGAAAAGCAGACCGGAACGGCGAGCGCGGGGGCGGGCTTCGCGAGCAGCACCGGCTTGACCGGTTTCGTCGAGCTCGGCCACAACAACCTGTTCGGCAACGGTCAGTCCATCAACCTGCATCTGGAGCGGGGCGGGAAACGCTCGAGCTTCGAGCTCTCCTTCACCGATCCCTGGTTCCGCGACACGCCGCTCACCCTGGGGTTCAGCCTCTTCAATACCGAGCGGGAGTACGACGTGTACAACCGGCGGGATGTGGGAGGAGGCGTCCGGTTCGGACGCCCCATCAGGTGGCCCGACTACACCCGCGGTCTGATCTCCTACGACCTCCGAAACGTGACCCTGAGCAACTTCGTGGCGCCGACGGTGGGAGAGTCCAGCAACCTGACCAGCCTCCGGGAGACGCAGTGGCCGCGCCTCGTCTCGAGCGTGACCCTGAGCTTCAACCGGGTCAGCACCGACAACCCCTTCTACGCCAGCCGTGGATCCAAAATGAGCTGGATCCAGACGTTCGCGGGCGGACCTCTGGGTG
>DATEOQ010000108.1:0-2128 GCA_035273905.1 Candidatus Eiseniibacteriota bacterium
CGACCCGCGCGTCGCCGATGCGACGGATCAGCTCGGTCTCCTCGTCCGCGCCGCGCTCGCTGAAGACGCGGAGCGCGCCGAGAGCCTTCGCGCGGTCCTGGGCGGCCGAGCCCTGGAACACGGACGGGAAATCGTCGGGAACGACGATCATGCGGTGCGCGCCGAGAACACCGCCTGGGCCGCCGCCACCCCCGCGCCCGCCTCGCTGCGGTGCCCGAGGTCGCGCAGGGTCATCTCGAGGGCGGACAGGGTGGGCAGCACGTACATCGGATTCGCGGTGATGCCCATGTGGCCGACGCGCAGCGTGGTGGTGCGGATCTTGTCGAGCCCGGTCCCGATGAGAATGCCGTAGCGGTCGCGCATGTGCTTGACCACCGAGGCCGGCTCGATGCCGGCGGGCGTCTTGAAGCAGGACACGGTGTTGGAGGCGAGCAAGGCCTCGGCGAACACCTCGAGGCGCATCGCCTCGAGCCCCGCGCGGAACGCCGCGCCGGCCACCGCGTGGCGCTGGAAGCGGTTGGGGAGACCTTCCTCCCTGATCAGGCGGGCGGCCTCCGCGAGCGCGGCGGTGAGGTGCGTGGGAATGGAGATCGGCTGACGCCGGGCCTGGCCGTCGGGGACCTGACCGCCCCGCGAGGCGGGCACCCACTGCTCCTTCCAGCGGAGGAGATCGTAGACCAGCGAGCCCGCCCGGTGCTTCCGCCGCTCCATCGCGTCCCATGCGGCGGGGCTCACGCTGGCGAGCGACATGCCGAGCGGCGCGGCCAGGCACTTCTGCGAGCCGGTCATGTTGAGGTCGATGCCCCACTCCTCGGTGCGCACGTCGATGCCGGCGAGGGAGGAGACGGTGTCGAGGAGATAGAGCGCGCGGTGCCGCTTCACGATGATCCCCACCTCCGCGGCGGGATAGGTGGTGCCGGTGGACGTCTCGTTGTGCACCATCGTGACGGCCTTGGGCCGCACGCGCTCGATCTCGCGCTCGAGGCGAGTCAGATCGATGGGCCGGCCCCACTCCACGTTGAACTCGGTCACCTCCGCGCCCACGCGCGCCATGATCTCGCGCATGAGGACGCCGAACACGCCGGCCACGACCACGAGCACGCGGTCGCCCGGCTCGATGAGGGAGATCGCTCCCGCTTCCAGCGCGGTACGCCCCGAGCCCGGCATCACCACGACCTCTCCCGACGGGATCTGGAAGATGTCGCGCAGGGCCAGGGTGGCGGGCTCGAGCACCTCCAGGTCGAAGTGCTGGTCGTACTGGATGGTGGGCGGCTGATTCATCGCCTGAACCACCGTCCAGGGTAGCTCGGTGGGGCCGGGGATCATCAGGATCGCGCGGGCCTGCGCGGTACCCCACTGGATCGCGGAGTCCATCGGTGCTTCTCCTTGGGTCACGCGCCGGCCTCGGCGAGGCGGCGCTCCTTGCGGCGGATGAGATACAGGTTACGCAGGTACACGAAGAGCCCCGCGCCCTGCCCGAGGATGAAGACGGGATCGTGCCGGTACGCCGCGTAGATCAGCAGGGTGAGTCCGCCCCCGATCGAGAAGAACCAGAAGGAGACGGGAATCACGCTCTCGCGCTTCTTCTCGGAGGCGATCCACTGCACGAGAAAGCGCATCGAGAAGAAGGCTTGCCCGAGAAATCCCACCGTCAGCCACAACTGCTCCGTCGTCATGTCGTCTCGCTCCCGCGCGTCGTGAATTCCAGCCGTTCACCTTACCGGATGCCCCCCATTGGGGCAAGGAGTTTTGGCCGCGGGCGCACTTCTCCCCGGGATCCGGCGCGCTGGCTGACGTCGCGCGGCTACTGCGGCCGCGCGGGCAGGTCGATCAGCTTCCGCAGGCCGATCTTGAGGGCGACCGACACGCGGTAGAGGCTGTCCACCGAGATGGACTTCTCACCGCGCTCGACCTCGCCGATGAACTTCCCCGAGAGCGCCGATCGCTCGCCCAGGGCTTCCTGACTCCAGCCCCGCTCCTTGCGCAGGGAGCGGATCTTGGTTCCGAGTGCCTTGCGTACGTGATTCACTCGTCGCTCCATCTCAGACGGCCTCCGTTGGTCCGGACGTCACGGCGAGGACCAGCGCCCCCGTCTCGCTCTTGACGCTGTGGACACAGCCCGGCGGTC
>DATEOQ010000109.1:0-11537 GCA_035273905.1 Candidatus Eiseniibacteriota bacterium
CCAGCTCTGTCTCCTACGCGTTTTCCACGCCTCCGATGGAGGTATCGGTGCCTGACGTACCCATGGCGCCCGAGCTGTCCCTGGCACCCAACGTGTCCGTGGTCGTGCCCAACGTGTCCGTGGTCGTCCCGAACGTGTCCGTGGTCGTCCCGAAGGTGCCGGTGGTTCCCCAGGTACCGAGGGTGTCGATCGCCGTGTCTCCGTCCTATTCGGCCTCCGGCTCGTGGATCCGCCAGAAGTCCTCCTCGGACGACGGCATCGACCTCATGCGCGACGGCCAGTACTCGAAGGCGATCACGGCGTTCCAGGAGGAGATCCGCGAGACCGGGAGCACGAACGCGATGTACAACCTCGCGTGCGCGTACGCGCTCAAGGGAGACAAGAAGCTCGCGTTCGATTCCCTCCAGAAGGCGATCGAAAACGGATTCGACAATACCCATCACATGGCGGAAGACGACGATCTCGTTTCACTCCAGGGGGATCCTCACTTCTACGAGCTCGTCCGACTGGCCCGGGATCTTCAGCTATTCAACTCGGGAACGTTCGGCAGCATGAACGGCGAGAAGGACTGGAGTGGACAGCTGTCCCGCCTCGAGCGCGTCACGCGCGAGCACCCGACCGTCGGCCGCGCCTGGGCCAATCTCGGCCTGGCCCGCCTGGAAGCCGGCGACCCCAAGGGGGGCGTCGTGGCCTACCAGAAAGCGCTCGATCTCGGATACGAGAAGCCCACGACCCTGTACAACATGGCCTGCTGCGCCGCGCGAGCCGGAGACGTCGATGGCGCGTTCAAGTATCTCGACCGGGCGGAACAGGCCGGGTTCGAGATCGGCCAGTATGTGGGCTCGGACAGCGACATGGACTCGCTACGAGGTGATGCGCGCTACGGCGCCATGCTCAAGCGGTGGGACGAGAAGATGGCGAAGGAGCATCGCGACAAGCAGAGCAAGGGGAGACAGAAGACGGACTGAAGGCCCTACTCATCCCTCGAATCCAGGCCGCGACATCGCCGATGAGGGCATCGAAGGTAAGGGACCGCCCCTCGGCCTCGGCGCGCGCCGTCGCCTCGTCCGAACCGGTCGCCTCCCGGAGTGCGGCCCGCGCCGCCTCTTCCACCCGACCGTAGAAGCGCAGCTCTTCGGGATAGGATCCGATCATGTATCGAACGGCCCGGCCGGGATCGCCGAAATCGAGGGCGAGGCACATGCCCGCATCGATCAGAGGGATCAACGCCTCCATATCGGGATTGGCATCCTTCTCGATGATGTCCACGGCTTCCATGAGCTGGTGGGCGTCGCCGCTCGTTCTACCGGCGTGTCCGCCTATTTCTTCGGCTTGGCCTTCTCGAGGAGCTTCACCAGTTCCGGGTTGCCACTCCTTCGCGCGACATCCAAGGCGGTCAGCCCGGCGTACTGACCCTTCATGACGATGGTCGGATCGGCGCCGGCGTCGATCAAGGCCTTCAGGGATTCGCCCTCACCTGAGCTCATCGCCATGATGAGGGGCGTCGATCCGTATTGCTCCTCGACAACGTTCACATTCGCCTTGTGCTTGATCAGCTCCTTCACGATCTCCGTCTGGTTGTCCTTGGCCGCGTAGAACAGCGCCGTCATGCCGAGGTGGCCTTTCACGTTCGGATCGGCGCCCGCGTCGAGGAGGGCCTTCACGAACTTGAGATTCCTGGCTTCGCACGCGGCCATGAGCGCGGTCACCCCCTGAGGGGAAACGTAATTGGGATCCGCTTTCCGGGAGAGCAGCGCCTTGAGGAGGACATCGTCCTCCTTCGTGAGGGCATGGATCAGGGGCGTCGTCCCATCGCTGGCGGAGGTGCTCAGGGTGGCGTGGTGCTTGAGCAGAATGTCGACCGCCGTCATGTCCCCGCCGATCACCGCGGTGATGATCGGAGCAACGCCCACGGACGACGAATTCGGGTCCGCCCCCTTCGCGATGGCATCTTCCATCTTGGCGTAGTCCTTGTCGTGCACGGCATTGTAGAGATCCAGCTCGAGTGCGCGCTTGGCGCGCGTGGCCGCCGCGTTCGCTTCCAGCGCGGGATCGACCGGGGGAGCGAGCGGAGCGGCCTCCACCTTCAGCCTCTGCTCCGCGGAAACCGGCTTCTCCAACAGCGCCACCATGGACGCGTTCCCACCCTGGCGCGCGTGATCCAGGGCCGACGTGCCCATGGCCGAGGTGAGTTTGGGATCCGCGCCCGCCCGGAGCAGGAGCTCGACGAGCGCCGGCGCTCCCATACCGACGGCGCTGATCAGCGGCAGTCCATCACCCGAGATCCTCTGGTTCGGATTCGCGCCCCCGCGCAGGAGCGCGGTCAAAAGGTCCGGATCACCGGCGCGCAGGGCGTATTCGAGAGCCGAGGAGCTGTCCGGGCCCGCGGCATTGGGATTCGCTCCGGCCGCAAGGAGGCCCTGCACGGCGTCGATCTTCTGCAGCACGCAGGCCAGCATGAGAGGCGTCTTGCCCATGGAGTCGAGGGCGTTGGCATCGGCGCCGCGCTCGATGAGGAGCTTCGCCACGGGATCCGACGGCGGCTGGCCTTCGTCGTCATCAGTGCCGGTCCACCCGACCACGACGGCGTGAAGCAGCGTCCTTCCCTCGCTGTCGGCGCACCGGAGCGAGGCGCCCGCGTCGAGCGCCGCGGCGATGGAAGGCACGTCCCCCCGTTCCACCGCGGACGCGAGCGCCGGGTCACAGGGCGCCGCGCCGGCCCAGCGCGGGACAAGGACGAACGCCAGCCATACTCCAAGCGCAAGGCGCGCCAATCTCATGCCATGACTTCTCACGAAGGGGGGCTACTTGAGCCGTACCAGGCGTCGCGTCTCGACGCGATCCTCGGCGGCGAAGCGTAGGAAGTAGACTCCCGGGGCCGCATCGACCCCGCGGGAGTTGCGACCGTTCCAAGCCACCTCGTGATTCCCGGCGCTCCAGACCCCGCGCGCCAGACGCGCCACTTGCCTGCCGTCCACGCTGAACACCTGCAGGTCCACCTTCTCGGAGCGCGCCAGCGAGAACCCGATCCGCACCGCACCCGACGACGGATTGGGCCACGGCATCCTGAGGCCCACGCCGACGCCCGCGACCGGCTCGACCGCCGTCACGCCCATCTCCATCTCGCTCCGGATCCAGGCGGCATTCTGGGGCGTGATGGCCACGTGCTCTTGATTCGTGCCCTGCGAGTAGATGGCATCGAACGGCGTGTTGGCCACCGGATTCGGATCGGCGGCGATGTTGTGGAAGAGATCCGGGGTGGCATAGGAGAGCGCGCTCACCGTTGGAATGAAGCAATGGCTCGGAGAGAGCGCGACGATGTTCCCGTAGGGTGCGGCCACCGAATCGAGCTGGGCCATGCTGGCCCTCGATCCGCCGGGTGCGTTGTCGTACGGCAGCGTGCCGCTCACCGTCACGGCCTGCGACGCCGTGGTGATGAACACGACCCGAATCTTCCCGTCGAAGATCTTCGTGCTGGTCCCGTTGGGTACCGCCCACACGTTGCCGGTGATACCTGCGAGGATGTCGCTGTAGCTCCACTGGATGATCTGCGCGCCCGCGGCGAAGGGCTCGCCGGTTCCGTTGTCGCTGCCGTTGGCGATGGCCACCAGCCGCGGCTGGCCCGGCCAGTTGCCCACCGAGGCGAGATCGGTGGCGAACGAGCCCCGCAAGGGATCCGGTTGCCCGGTCGTCCCTGCCGGATCGGTGTAGTGATGGACCAGCATCTGGCGCGCCGCGGGGCGGTTGAGCTCCGAGAGGAACACCGCCGCGTCGGCGGATTGGCCCGAGAAGAAGTTGATCCAGTACTGGATGCCGAGCGGGATGTTGGCTCCCAGGTGCGGCACGTCGAAGGAGAGGAACGTGCGCACCGCGTGCGGCATGCCGTTCGTCTCCATGTAGGCGAGCGCGTAGCGGCTCACGAGGCCGCCCATGCTGGCGCCGGCCAAGGAAAGACTCACCTGGGAGCCTACCCTCGCCTGGACCTGCTGGAGCAGGTCGACCAGGACGAACGCGTTTCGCTGCAGGTAGTCGGTCGCGTCCGTGAAGTTGAGCACCACCGCGTCGTAGCCGTCCGCGCGCAGATTCTCGATCAGGTTCTCCTCGTTGAGCAGAGCGTACAGCTCGTCCCAGTTCATGCTGTTGTCGAGATCGAAGCCCTCCACGACGACGGCGGGGTTCACGAGCTGGGTATGGCCCGGCGCGAGGTACACGTAGCCGTCGCCGGTCGCGGTGCCGCCCAGGTACGGGATCGTTCCCACGGCATGGATGGTGTCGTCCGGCGCCGGCGTCGCGAGCGCGCGCACGGCGAACTCGAACGCGGCCTCCAGCGTTTCGCCGTTGATGGTGGCGCGAAGGCGAAGGGTCTTGGTGCCCGTTGCGATGTAATGCGCGGTGAGCGGGCGATCGAAGCTCACGGCCCGGAACCCGAGGCCGTCATCCAGGTCGGCCTGGAGCCGCGGGACCGCTCCTTTCCGATTCGACACGAAGTCATCGCGGTCGAGCACGAATCGCACTTCGCTTCCGCGATAGGTCCACTCGTGCAGCGCGGTTGCCGCGAATGCGGTCTGGAGCGCGAAGGCATCGCCCGTTCCACGCACGAGGTGCCCGCCGCGATTCTCGATCGCGCCGCGCTCCAGCGCGTCGGAACGAATGCGCTCGTAGTCGTCGAGGACCACCGCGAGCGGCACGGCAGAAAGGCGGCTCCGGGCCCGCTCGATCAGCGCGTCGGCGGAAGGACGCTGGTTGGGATCGGCCGATGCGCGGCGCAGCTCCTCGTAGATCTGCCGCCACAGGCCTCGCGACGCCACCGCTCGCCCGTCGCCCTGGAAGCGATCGATCCCGGAGAGAGGCAGCACACGGTCGTACAGGACGCCGGTCTTGAGATCACTGGTATCGAGACGGCTCAGCGACTCTCGAAGCTGATCGTCGATGACGGTGGCGAACGCCCGGCCCGCTGTCAGGAGTCCCACCAGGACGAGGGCGGCACACGCCACGAGGGAGCGAAGACGTCGATGCGAAGCCACGGCGCGGAGCAAGCAGTCTCCTGGCGAGAAGCTATGAGATGGGGGGATGGCTTGACGGACCCACACTCATTATATCATGGGCCGACAGCCTCGGATTCAGGGCGTTCCGGGCGACGAATCCGGTACAGCACATGCCGTCGTAGCGGATGCCCTTCGGGCAGGAGCGGATGATCGAAATCATCCCGCGGATCGTGCGTCATCCCCAGCTTCGTCATGATGCGTCGCGAGCGGACGTTCGCAGGTACCGTCCACGACAGGATCTCGTCGAGTCCCACGGTCTCGAACCCAAAGCGGAGTGCGGCCTCCGCACCCTCCGTCGCGTATCCCCTGCCCCAGAACTCGGGAGCCAATCTCCATCCGATCTCGACGCACGGCGTGAACCGGGTGCGGAAGGACGGCCGAAGCAGGCCCACGTAGCCTGCGAAGGAATGGTCCTCCCGAAGCTCGACGGCCCAGAGCCCGAAACCATTCGTATCGAAGCTCGCGTCCACTCGGGCCACCATCGCCTCGGTCGCGCTGCGGTCGAGACGCGTGGGGAGGAATTCCATGACGCGCGGATCCGCATTCATGGCGGCGAAAGGATCGAGATCGGCGGGCTGCCAGCGGCGAAGACGCAGCCTCGGCGTGAGGATCTCGGCCACGATCAGTCGACGCAATCCTGGGGGCATTCCCCTCGGCTGTGATCGTGTGCCTGCATGGAGCTCCCTCTCTAGGACCCATGACAAGCGACGCTCGGCGCCGCCGTTCCAGTGGAGCTTACTCGCTCGGGCGCGCCGGGTAACGCTGTTCCTTCGGGATCCGTCCGCTGTAGAGGTTGGGAATCAGCCACGGGTGTTTCAGCAGCAGAGCCGCGATCGGTGCGGGCGGTACTTCCCTCGATGCGTTCCGAGCCTGGGCCACGGTCTCCGGCCACACGAACGGAAGCTCGACGTAGTGATCCGGTCCGGTTGCGTTCTCGAGCAAAGCGAGTGTCGCGCGCAGCACGTTTCGCTGGCCGTCGGCGTCGTGGGGCCGGCCGAGCGGCCGGCTCATCGGATAGCTGATACCTGCGAGCCGAGGCACTCCGACCCTCCGCGTCAGGTCCGGCATCCACGACAACGTGACGGTCGCAATCCCGCTCGCTTCGAGGATCCGCTGCACCAGTCCTACGGACCGGGAGCAGAAGGGTCAGACGGGGACGAGCACCGCCGCGTCCACGCCTTCGTCGTTCATCCCGGCGGCGATGGCGGGCGCGGTCATCTCGACCAGCTCGGTCGGATCGAGGATGTATCCCATGGTCGAGTAGTGGGTCGGCGCAGGGCGCCCGACGGTCCCCTCCTCCGCGAGCTCCGCGAGACGCCGCATGGGTAACACGACGTCGAGATCCGCCTCGCCGAACTTGGGATCGATGTGGAGATGGTAGATGCGGATGTCCTTCTCGGTCGTTCGAAGCGGGATCCGGCGGAAGGTCGGATCGCCCCACCACGGATCGCGCCGTTCCCCTTCCTGATCGAACGGGCGGTCGCCGTTGCGGGCGATCCCGGCCGTGGAGACGAGCGCCACCGTGCAGTCTCGGAGCGGCTTGGCCAGGGGCGTGAAGGGGATCACGCCGGGCTCCTGCCTCGCGGCCCAGGCCTTCATGACCTGGCGCGTGGCAAAGTCGACGTACTTGTAGGAATCGATCGCCATGGTCCCTCCCCCTCGAAGGTTAGGGAGCGGGCCGCTGCGACTCCATGGTCCGGAGGGAGTATGGGTCGGCACCGGCGCCCTGGCGGTCGTACCAGCGAACGACGCGCAGCGCGCGCAGCGTGTTCCAGCGGCTGCGGAGGCCGTCGCCGCGATCGATCATGAAGTGGACGGCGCCGGGGTGCGTGTTCTCGAGGAGCCACGTCCCGTCCGGCTGCATCTTGGACCGCACAAGGGCGATCGCTTCATCCATGCGCGCGTCGGGAGCGTTCCCGACCGCTCGGAAGTATTCCAGGCCGCGAAGCACGTCGTAGTGCCATCGCGTCGGGAACGAGAACTTCAGGAATGCAGGATCGACCACCTCGCCGGTGCTCTTTCTGCGAAATAGCTTCCGTTCGAGCAGATACTCCTCGCCGCGACGACGTGCCGCGACCGATTTGGCCCACCCTCCGGTTTCCCGCTCGTGCGCCAGCAGTCCCTCGAGGACCCGGATCGTCGAGTGGAAGGACGAGCGAACCGAGCCGTTCTCGGCTTCACAATTCCAACCGCCGTCCTCGAGCTGCTCCCCCACGAGGCGCGCGACGATGCCGTTCACGTCCTGCTGGAAGTAGGCTCCCAAGGAAACCGCCATCCCGTTGATGCACGGCTCCACTTCGCCGCTGAAGAATGCCTGGCCGGCGTGCTCCCAGCGGCTGTGTTCCCGGACCCTGTCCACCGCGGCGCGGACTCGGGGATCGTGAGGATCGATTCCGAATTCCTGTAGAAGGACGAGTGTGGGAGCTGTGGCCGTCCATGGCTGGCCCTTCGGTTTCTCGCCGCCGTCGGCCTTCCGCGCCGGAAAGAGCGCGCCCCCTTCCCACTGGCCGTCCTCCCCCTGCAGAGCGAGGAGCCGCGCGCCCCACCCTTCGGTGGCCACGCGGGCGCGCTCCGCCGCGATGGTCGCCGGCGACGCGTCGGCCAGGTCGCGGAGGACCTGCCAACGAATGGCGGGATCGGAGTCGAGGAGCCAGTCGAGGACGTTCATGGCGGGAGTTTAACCTACACCGCTCCTTGCGGTGAATCGAGCCAGCCCGATAGCATGAAGATCGACGAGAAGGGCAACCTGTACGTCGCCCAGTGGTTCGGTGGGAAGATCTTGAAGATCGCCCCCGACGGGAAGCTCCTGCACGTCTTTCCCATCGCAGCGGGTGATGGCACGACGAACGTGGCGTTCGGACCGGGTGGGAAGGAGCTCTACGTCACCGTGGTGAAGGACCCCAACGATCCGCAGGCGAGGGGGAGCATCGTCAGAATTCCGAACATCCCGTAGCGCGCCGCGCGGCTACCTCAGACCCACCTTGGCGACAAACGGGGCCCATCGCGGGTCGGAGTGCAGGCTCTGGAGCTGCCAGAGCACGGTGATGGTGCCGATACCGGGGTCGCGTTGGTCGTAGGCACGGTCGAGCCAGCGGAATGCTTCGTCTGCTCGGCCGCGCATGGCGTGGATGCACGCGATCTGGGTGGCCCAGTCCTCACCGAGCTCGATCAGCTTTGCCATGAACGCGTCCGCCTCCTCGGGCTCACCCACCAGGTGATGCGCGACGGCGCCGGCATGCAACCGGTAGCCGAGCGATCCTTCCTTTGCGATCTCGGCCAGCCCTTCCTCCTTCTGTCCCAGCCGTAGGAGCGTTAGTCCCAGGGCTGCATGTTGGGCGGTCATCCCTGGGCTCAGCTCCAAGGCTCGGAGACTGGCGTCGCGAGCGGCTCCCAGATTGGAGGCCCAAGTCTCGACCCTGGCTCGATTGCCGAGAACCTGTGGATTCATGGGATCCAGGGCCTGAGCCCGTCGGGCGTGGCCGAGAGCCTCGTCCAGCCGTCCCTGGAACCCGACGTACTGCGACAGATTGACCATGGGTTCGCTGGCTCCCGGCGCCAGTGCCAGCGCCCTGCGTGTGTGCGCGATCGCCTCGCTCCAGCGGAACTCCAGAAACCCGGAGATCGCACCCTTCACGGCGTGCGCCTCCATGAGGCTGTCGTCCAGCTCCAGGGCGCGATCCGCCGCCTCCTTGCAGATTCGCCGACTCTCACCCTGGTCCCCGTAAAACCCGACGAGAAAGGCGTGCCCCTGCGAGAGCCCGGCCCATGCCGATGCGTCTCGTGGATTCTTCCGGATCGCTTCCTCGAAGAGCGTGATCGCCTTCGTGATCGCCGCGTGGGTGTTCTGTTGGAGGAGGTGCCTGCCTCGGAGGACCAGCTCGAAGCTCTCGCCGGTCGACTGGGTCGCCTTGGGCTGCCCCAGGAGCCGGACATGGAGCGCCTCGGACACGGAGCGGGCGATGTCGTCCTGCACCGCGAAAATGTCGTCGAGGATGCGATCGTAGGTTTCGGACCAGAGGTGGAAACCATCCGACACCTTCACGAGCTGCGCGGTGATGCGCACGCGGTTCCCCGCCTTGCGCACGCTCCCCTCGAGCAGGGTCGCGACTCCCAGCTTCTGCCCGATCTCGCGCAGGTCTTCCTGCTTCCCCTTGAACGCGAAGGACGACGTCCGGCCCGTGACCTTGAGCTCTGGGATCTTGGCCAGGACGTTGAGCAGCTCCTCGGAGAGTCCATCGGAGAAATACTCGTTCTCTTCGTCGCGGCTCATGTTCACGAATGGGAGCACCGCAATGGAGGGAGACCCGGCCCCGGCTGCGGGCGGTGCTGCTTGAAGCTTGTCCTGGATGAGCCCGAGATCGCGGCGAAGCTCGGTTGCGGTCTGATACCGCGGGCGTGGATCTTTCTCGAGGCAGCGCGCGACGATGGGTGCGAGCTCTCGCGGGAGATCGCTTCGGATACCCTGAAGCGGTTTCGGCTCGTCACGCAGGATCGCGGTTCCCACGTCGACCATCGTGCTCCCGGCGAAAGGCCGGTGGCCGGCGGCGAGCTCGTACAGGATGACTCCCAGAGCGAAGAGATCCGTGCGGACGTCGACCGGCTCGCCGCGCAGCTGCTCCGGCGCCATGTACGGGGCGGTCCCCATCACCTGTCCGGACACGGTCAGAGGAGCCTCGACCGTCGCGGTTCGCGATCCCGCGGCCATGGGCCCGGGCGCAATCTTGGCCAGGCCGAAGTCGAGCACCTTCACGCGTCCGTCGCGCGTCACGATGATGTTGGCGGGCTTGAGATCGCGATGGACGATCCCCTTCCCGTGCGCCGCCGCCAGCGCGTCCGCCAGTGCGATCGCAATCTCGAGAAGGCGCCCCACGGCAAGGCCGCCGGGCGCGATCTGTCGGGCGAGGGTCTCCCCTTCCACCAGCTCCATCGTGATGAAATGCGTGCCGTTCGCTTCCTCGATCGAGTGCAGGACCACGATGTTGGGATGATTGAGGCCCGCGGCCATGCGGGCTTCACGCTCGAATCCCGCCAGGCGCTGGGGATCGTGGGCCACGGTCTCGGGAAGGACCTTGAGCGCGACCTCGCGCCCCAGCCTCGTGTCATGGGCGCGATAGACCTCGCCCATGCCGCCGGCACCGAGGGGACCGAGGATCTCGTAAGAACCCAGCCGATGGCCGGACGTGAACGACATAACCGATAGGCTATCGAGAAGCGGTGGTTCTGGCTAGCCCTGGTGCTGGTAGACGCTGCCGAACCAGCGCGTGAGGCGGCTCGTTCCGAACGCGGACTTTTCCCGAACCAGCATCTCGGACGGCTCCTGGAAGGCGCCCGAGGGCTTGGGGCCGCTCAAGAAGTCGACGTCCACGCGGCCCACCTCGCCATGACCGAACTCCACGTAGCAAGCACCCTGACCCTTGTAGGCTTCGGGCCCCGCGCCCCCGCGGAGCTGCGCGATGATCGACAAGGCGACGACACGCGCGGCACCCTCGGCAAAGACGCCGGCCTTGGGTGTGCCCACGCCGTTCACATCCCCCACGGCATAAACGCCGGGATATCGGGTCTCGAGCGTCTGCTTGTTGACCGGGACCCAGTCGTAGGGGTGCGACGACAGACCGGAGTCCACCACCACCTGCGGCACGCGATGGACGGGAACACCGAGGAAGAGCGCGTACGGCAGCTCCGTTCCGTCGCTCAGCACGGCCACCTTGCGGCCGGGATCGAGCGCCGTCACGAGATTGTCCTTCACGTACCGGATGCCCCGTTTCTCGAAGGCCGCGAGAATCGCCGTGGACGTCTCGGGCGAAGGCGGGATGGGAATGCCGAACGGCATCACCAGCGCGATGTCGGCCGCTTGGCGCCGGCCCCGCTCCTCCAGGAAGTCGTGCACCAGAAGAGCCGCCTCGCTCGGGGCGGGCGGACACTTGAACGACTTCCCGGTGACTCCGACGATGACGGGGCCGCGCTCGAACCGCGGGAGCACGTCGCGCAGGGCGAGCGCGCCGGCAACGCTGTAGAACTCGGTGCCTTCCTCCACGAGTCCGGGTGTGGCCGCGAGGTCGTAATCGGCGCCGAGCGCCACGACGAGGATGTCGGCCTCGAACGATCCGGTGTCCGTGACCACGCGCTTCCCTGCCGGGTCGATCTCGCGAACGACGGTCTGGAGGAAGCGGACGCCCGGCTTCGCAATGGCCCTGTACGGGTGCCGGACCGCCGTCGACGGCTGCCTCCAGAACATGACGTCGAGCTTCGAGAACCCGAAGACGAAGCATTCGGCCTTGTCGATCAGCAGGACGTCGACCGAGTCGCCGAGCGCTTCCGACAGAATGGTCGTCAGCTCCAGCCCGCCGAACCCCGCTCCGAGCACGATCACGCGATGCTTCATGTTCCCTCTTTCTTCGTGTTCACGTCCGCCTTAGATTGCATCCATGGTGACCGATCGGCTACCTTCGCGACTCACGCTCCGTCACGAGTATGACGAAAGCAGCAGGCTCG
>DATEOQ010000110.1:0-2102 GCA_035273905.1 Candidatus Eiseniibacteriota bacterium
GTTTCTGTCGCTCGTCGTGTTTCTCCTCGTCCTCTTCGCGGGCGTGCTCACAGGGGCGCCGCCGCCCAACATGACCGCGGTGATCATCTCCGCGTTCGGGCTCTACCTCCTCATCCCCTGGGCCGTATGGCTGGATCGCCACGCGCGATCGATTCCATGATCGAGCCAAGCCGTCTGTGACCGCACAAGGACGCGGCGCACTCCCGGCCGGTACCCGCCTCGGCCCGTACGAAATCCTCGCCCCGCTCGGTGCGGGTGGCATGGGCGACGTCTACCGTGCGCGCGACACCCGTCTCGGCCGCGACGTCGCGCTCAAGACGCTTCCGCCCGAATTCGCTTCCGACCCCGAGCGGCTGAGCCGGTTCGATCTGGAAGCGCGTGCGGTCGGCGCGCTCAGCGATCCTCACGTCGTGGCGATCTACGACGTGGGCGTGCACGAGGGGACGCCCTTCGTCGTCTTCGAGCTCGTGGAAGGGGACACGCTCCGGAAGCGGCTCGAGCCAGGCGCGCTCCCGATCGCGACCGCGCTCGACCTCGCGATCCAGGTCGCGCGCGGCCTGGCGGCGGCGCACGATCGCGGGATCGTGCACCGCGATCTCAAGCCCGAGAACATCGTCGTCGCTCGCGGCGGCCGGGTGAAGATCCTGGATTTTGGGCTGGCGAAGCGGATGACGGGGGAGCCCGCCAGCGGCGATACGGCGAGCATCGGCGCCGCCCTCACGAGCCCAGGATCGGTGTATGGAACGGTCGGCTACATGGCTCCGGAGCAGATCCGCGATCAGGCCATCGATGGACGCACCGATCTCTTCGCGCTCGGGGCGATCCTGTACGAGATGCTGTCGGGGCATCGCGCGTTTCCCGGCGCGACGCCGGCGGACGTCCAGACCGCCATCCTGTCCACCGAACCTGGGCCGCTGCCGGAGGCGGCGCGCCGGGTGCCCGGTCTCGAGCGCGTGGCTCGCCGAACGCTGGAGAAGGATCCGTCCGCGCGGCCGCAGAACGCGCGCGACCTGGCCTTCGATCTCGAGCTCCTGGCTTCCGCCGGCCCCGCGGTCGTCGGCGGTGGGGCGGCCCAACCGCGCGGGCATCGAAACATCTTCCTCGCCGCGGGTCTCGGAGTGGCCGCTGCGGCTGCTCTGGCATGGGCGCTCATCCACGCGGGGTCGAAGGCGCCTGAAGTGCAGTATGAGCGTGTCACGTTCCGGAACGGAGTGATTCACGAAGCCCGCTTCACTCCAGATGCGCACGCGATCGTCTACAGCGCCGAGTGGGACGGTGACTCGTCGAACGTGTACACCGCCCAGGCGGGCTCTCCCGAGACGCGGTCCCTCGGTTTTCGGAACGCGGTGCTCCTGTACGTCTCGAGCGCGGGCGATCTCGGAATCGGGACCCAAACGATCAACCTCCCACACTTGAGTCGGCAGGGCACGCTCGCGCGCGTGCCCTTGGCCGGCGGCGCGCCGCGCGCGGTGGTGGACAGCGTCGTCAGCGCCGACTGGGCGCGCGATGGAACGCTGGCCGTGCTGATCGCGTCGAATGGGCGTTACCGCCTCGAGTGCCCCCCGGGGCACGTGCTCCGCGAGACGCCGGGCTGGATGAGCCGTCTCCGCTTCGCACCGGACGGCAACCGCATCGCGTTCTTCGAACATCGGGTGTTCCCGGACGACCGTGGGACGCTCACGATCATCGATCGGAAGGGGGCGTCGAAAGTCCTGGGGCCGATCTTCGGGAGCTGCCAAGGCATCGCGTGGCGCCCGGACGGGAAGGAGATCTGGTTCTCCGCCGCCCGGGGAGGAACGGGAGCGGAGATCTTCGCGTCGACGCTCGATGGCGTCATCCGCACGGTGGCGGAGAGCCCGGGGGGGATGCGGATCACCGATATCGCCCCGGACGGCCGCGTGCTCTTCGTGAGCGACAACCACCGCGCCGAGCTCTACTGGCTGGATCCCGGCGCGGCCGAGGAGCGCGAGCTCTCGTGGGGGGACTGGTCGGTGCTCGCGGACGTGAGCGACGATGGACGGACCGTCCTCTTCTCCGAAGAAGGGGACGCGGTGGGCGACAACTACGCGGTGTGCATCCGCGGGACCGATGGGTCGCCGGTC
>DATEOQ010000111.1:0-16005 GCA_035273905.1 Candidatus Eiseniibacteriota bacterium
CATCCGTCAGCCAGGAAGCGGATCGCGCCCGACGCGTTCGGTCGCCACGCGAACGATCCGGCGAGGAGCACGACCGGCGGCTCGTCGGGGCGCGGCTCGCGGTAGCGACCGAGATCGAGCCCGACCGGAAGCGTCTCGATCCACGCGCCGGGCGCGAGCGCGCGGAGCGCGTCTCGCTCCAGATCCTGGATCGCGAGCGTCAGCGCGGCCGCGCGGCAGAAGGCTCGCTCTGCTGCTTCGATGCGCCGAGCCTGGATCGCCGCATACACGCGGGCGAGCCCGCGGAGCGATTCCTCGGCATAGCGGCGCATCCAGAGGTGCTCGAGGTTCTGCTCGCGCAGGACGAGCGGTACTCCGTTCAGGCAATCGACGTACGAGGCAGTGTGGAGATTGCTCGCGAGCACGAACGCGGGTCGAAGCGTGCGGACGCACTCGTCCACGACTCGGGCGAACGCCGGGCTCCGGTAGCGTGCGAGCGTGTAAGGAAGCTTTCCGAAGAGGCCCTGCGCGAGCGCGACGGGTGTGGGGGCTGGCCGATGCGGCACCGTCTTCACCTCGATGCCGAGACGCTGCCACGGCTCGGGCACCGGGCCGGGCGCGTCCTGCGCGAATGAGATCACCGTCACGTCGTACTCCTGCGCCGTCGCCCAGACCGACTGGGACATAGCGATCCGCCCCCCGTCGTCCTCCGGCCAGGGGAGCCTCGGGGTCAGGACGAGGGCGGCGCGGCGGGGCGTACCTGCCTCCAGGCGCTCGCCGCCCAGGCGAGGCCGATCAGCGTGAACAGGAAGTCGAGAAGCTCCTCGTCGCCGAAATTCCACTCGAAGAGTCCCGCGACAAGGAATCCCGCCAGCGCGGCCACGGTCGCGATCCGGAGCGCCATGCCGAAGGGATTCGCGTCTCCGGCGCGCGCATCGACACGGAGACGGCGCGCGGCGGTGCGCCAGAGCGCCGTGACCAGATAGGCGAACGCCGCGAATCCGACCACGCCCATCGTGACCAGGATTTGGAGATACACGTTGTGCATGTGGCCGTGCGGCGGCTCGTGCGCCTCGGGCGAGCGGTACCGCGCCACGAGGGGCTTCAAATCCTGGAGCCCGACTCCCGTCACCGGGTGCTCGCGGAACATTCGCCACCCCGCGTCCCAGAGGATGAGGCGCTCCCGGTTCCAGACGCCGTGCGGGTGGAAGACGCTCAAGGCTCGCTCGCGGTAGCCGCCGGGCATCACGAGGACGAGCAGGACCACCGCGGCCGCTAGCGCCGCGATCCATCGCGCGCGCGTGAGCGCGATCACGATCGCGAATCCGACCAGGGTGCCGATCCACGCGCTCCGCGTGTAGCTCCCGAGGAGCGCCGGAGCGAGGAGCGTGAGGAGCGCGAACGCCGCCGCCATCCAGCGCCGGTCGCGCGAGCGGAGGAGGATGGCCCACGCGAGCACCGCAAGGAGCATCGCCTGGCCGCCATAGGTGAGCGGATGCCCCACCGCACCGCGCACGCGCACTGGGAACGCGCCCCCCTGCATCATGAACTTCGTAAGCGCGAATAGGGTCGCCAGGGCCGCCGAGGCCAGGAGCACGGCGATCGCGCGGCGGGCCAGCTTCGGATCCCGGCCGTGATAGGCCGCGAGCGGAACGATGCCGAGGAGAAAACCCTTCGTGACCCGGTGAACGCTCCCGGCCGGATCCTCGCCGGCGAACGCGGCGATCACGAGCGCCAGGAGCCAGACGAGCGCGGCCGGGTCGACCGGCGTGCGCACCCAGCGCGCGCCGCCAGGACGCCACCAGCATGCGAGCGTCAGCGCCCCGCAGAGCGCGACCGCAATCGACATGGGCGCGATGGACCAGGGAAGCGCGGCGGCCAGAAGGAGGAACGAGAGCGCGGCCCCGCGCTCGAGGGCGGACGACATCCCCGTCATCCTGCGGCCCGGACGCCCCGGCGTCAAGCCGCCCGCCTTGACGGGTCCGCGGGGCTCTGGGAGACTCCCCCGACATGAACCAGGACACCCGAATCGTCGTCACCGGCGGGGCCGGATTCCTCGGGCGGCACCTCATGGCCGAGCTCGCGTCGCAGGGCTACCGGAACGCCGAGACGTTCCGCTCCGCCCAGTACGACCTCACGCACGAATCGTCGGTAGAGCGGATGCTCGAGGACCTGAAACCCCAGGCGATCGTGCACCTGGCCGCCTCCGTGGGCGGGATCGGCGCGAACCGCCGCTATCCCGGCACCTACTACTACCGGAATCTCATGATGGGCTCGCTCCTCATGGAGCACGCGCGGAAGGCAGGCGTGGCGCGCTTCCTGAGCGTAGGCACGATCTGCTCCTACCCCAAGTTCACCGAAGTGCCCTTCCGCGAGGAGAACCTCTGGAACGGCTACCCCGAGGAGACGAACGCGCCGTACGGTCTCGCGAAGAAGATGCTCCTCGTGCAGTCGCAGGCGTACCGGCAGGAGTTCGGCTTCGACGCTTCGAACGTCCTCGTCGTGAATCTCTACGGACCGTACGACAATTTCGATCCCGAGAGCTCGCACGTCATACCCGCGCTCATCCGGAAGTGTGTCGAAGCGGTCGAGTCGGGCGCGGACACGATCGAGGTCTGGGGCACGGGCAAGGCGACGCGCGAGTTCCTCTACGTCGAGGACGCGGCGCGCGGGGTCGTGGCCGCGCTGGAGCGGCTCGAGGGGAGCGAGCCCGTGAACCTGGGAGCGGGATTCGAGATCTCGATCAAGGAGCTCGCGGAGACGATCGCGCGGCACGCCGGCTTCAAGGGGCGGCTGCTCTGGGACCCGACCAAGCCCGATGGACAGCCGCGGCGATGTCTCGACACGTCGAAGGCGGCGGCGCTCCTCGACTGGCGCGCGGCGATGCCGTTCGACGAAGGGCTCGCACGGACGGTCGCCTTCTTCCGGGACAACGTCCGCGCCCTCGAGCGGGTCCAGCCCGCGGCCCGCTGACGCCGGGGTGACGTGACGTCGGACGCAGCCGGCTCGTTCCCGACCTTCACCGTCGTCGTCCCAACCCTGGGACGCGACACTCTCCTCCGCGCACTCCTCGACGCGCTCGCCTCGCAGACGCTCGATCGCTCGCGGTGGGATCTCGTGGTCTCCTTCGACGGCGCCGCACCGTCCCCCACGATCGCGCAACGGATCGAATCGATGCACGGGGTCTCCGTCACGAGCCCGGCGCGGCAGGGCCCCGGCGCGGCGCGCAATCGAGGGGCGCATCGCGCGGCGGGCGAGGTCCTCGCGTTCACAGAGGACGATTGCGAGCCGGACCCCGATTGGCTCGCCCGGGCCGCCGAGCGATTCGACCGCGCGGACGATCTCGATGTGCTCGAGGGCGCGACGGTCGATCCGCGGGGGCGTCCCTCGCGACGTCCCGACGGACCCCGGCTCCATTACCTCCCCACGAATCTCTTCGTCCGGCGATCTCTCTTTGAGCGTGTCGGCGGCTATTGCGAAGGCTTCTTTCGCGCGGAGAGCGGCGCCTACTTCCGCGAGGATTCGGACTTCGGATTCACGCTCGAGGAAGCCGGGGCCCGCGTGGCGTGCGAGCCTTCCGCCCGGGTCGTCCACCCCGTCGAGCACCCGCGCTTTCTCGATCCGATCCGATGGGCGAGGCGCTACGAGATGGACGCACTCCTTCGCGCCCGCCACCCCGAGCGCTTCCGCGAGCGGATCGAGGTCGCGCGCGCGGGGCCGTTCCGATTCCGGCGCCCGTTCGTCCGCGCGTGCCACGCGTACGTGCTCGCGCTCCTGGCCGCCGTCATTGCCGCGATCGCGGGTGAAGAGGGGCTCATGGTGTGGTTCCTGGTGATTGCGGGCTTGGCGCTCCTGGCTGTGTGGGCCAAGTGGAGATTCGCCCCGCTTCGGTTACCGGTCCTGCCCGTGGTGCCCATCGTGCTCGTGGTGTCGGAGGCGCAAGGGTGGCTTCGCGCGAGAAGGATCGCTCGGAGGGCGGCCTAGCCTCGGCATCACGACGGTCCATCCCGGCTAGCGCCTGCGGGCGAGTATCGACAGAACCTCCCCCCGTCCGAATAGGGCCCCTACCTGATCCGCCCGAATGAACATGCGTTCCGCAAGACTCAGATGGCTCATCGTCTCCATCGGAAACCAGGTTCGGTCTCCCCACGCGGGCTTCCGAACTTCGACCACCTCGAACCCCGAATCCTCCAACACCCTTCTCAAGGCGCGCTCGGAGAAGATGTTCAGATGGACCGGAGGTATCAGGCGGCCATACTTCTTCTTCAGTTCCTTGCCTGTGAACGCCTTGACCAATCTCGCGGCTGAGCCCTCGCCTACGAGACGCCGGATCCAACTTTCGATCTGACTTCGAAGCCCCTCGGAGTTATCTGTATCGATCAGCGCCACTCCACCGGGGCGCATGATGCTCGCCACATTCCGCATGGCCAATGCCGGGTCGGCCAGGTGCTCGATCACGTGGCCCATCCGGACGTAATCGAACGGTTCGCCTTGGCCCGCGTAATCCTCGATTCGTGAAACCGTGACATCGACTCCCCAAAGCGCCCTCGCGGTCTCGGCCGCGTGCGCGGATGCGTCGACGATGCTCAACCTCCACCCTCTGTCCTGTATCACATGGATCGCTTGGCCCATGGCGCCGACATTCAGGGCCAACCCGGGCGCCACATAGTGTTCGACGATGTCCATCTGTCGGTGCACCGCCTTGCGGGCCAGCTCGAGTGAAGCCTGATCCGCCTCGATGTCCCGCTGGTCGCCGGTGTACTCGACTCCATAAACGCGCTGGAGTCCCTCGAAGGATAGATCGGGCAAAGGGTCCGCGAAGAGCAACCCACAGTCCCGACAGGTGAGAGCGCGATAGTCGCGCCCGTCTCGCTCCGAAATCAGCTTGGCCGCGACTCGGATTCGTGACCCATGGCAGACGCGGCAGCGGACGTCGGTCTGTGAGCCGGGAAGTGTCGCCGCTGAAGAACGGTCCACTACCATTGCAAGCGTGTCCTCTCCAGGCATCGTGGCACGCGTCAGGCCCTGACGGGCCCCTCGAGCATCGCTCGATAGCGTACCGCAAGAGCGGCGGCGATCGCGCTCCATGTGAAGCTCTGACGAACCCGTTCTCGACCGCGAGGCCCGATGGGATCCTCGACCAGGGACGGCAGGAGCCTCCCCAACGCCGCTGCGAGGGCGGCGAAGTCTCCTTCGGGCGTCACGATCCCAGCGTCTCCAACGACCGAAGGCAGAGCGCCGCTGTCCGAAACGACGGGCACCGATCCGGCGGCCATGGCCTCCACCGCGACTCGACCGAATTGCTCCTTCCAGGTCCGCGTCGTCAGGGAGGGAATGACGGTGACGTCGAACGCCGCGAAGACCTCGGGCATCGACTCGTGGGGCACCGCGGGGCGGAATCGGATTCGGTCGGCGAGCCCGAGCTCTCGCGCCAGTGATTCCAGGGCGGCCCGCTCCGGCCCGTCGCCGACGATGACGACCGTGAAGTCACTGGCCGTGCCGGCCCCGCTCGCCAGAATCGCGGCCGCCCGAAGCAGCACATCGACTCCTTTCATCGCGAGGAGCCGTCCCGCGTAGCCGACCACGACACCTTTGGCCCCGATCCACTCCCGCGCAGCTGCTCGCCGCTCGGACGTCGGTTCCGGGTAATCTTCGAGGTCGAGACCGTGGGGGACGACGTCGATCGGCTTTCGATAGCCCTTGGCCCGCAGCACCTCGACCACCTCGTCGCTCACGGCTGTGCCCACCTCGCACTCGCCATGAACCCACCGCTCGATCGCGGCATAGAGAAGCGATGGGCGGTAAGCGTAGTGGCCGTCGCGCGTCAGATTATCTGAGGAAAAAAAGAGCGCTCTGGCGCGCGGAGCGAGCGAGCGTCGAAGGACGAGCGCCTCGAGGGCGATGAGACTGTACGGCTCTTCCCATAGGTGGAGGATGTCTGGTCGCGTCCTTCGAATGGCGCCGGCCAGCCCTCCGACGAAGAACCCCCGGTTCTCGTAGCCCGGCCACACGACGCGGCCGACCTCGAGCCTGTAGCCGCCCTCCGAGGTCGCGGCGGCGCGCACGAGCCTGTAGTTCTCGACCCACCGGTCGGGGGCAAGCACCGTCAGCTCAATGTCGGGCAGGGCGGCGAGCGCCGCGAACTTCCTCCGGAATGGCAGCACGCCCGCCGTATGGTCGACCGCCAGGACACGAAGAGGGCGGCTCACATCACGCTTCCTTCAACACCTCGAGCTCGAGTTGGAGGTTCTCGGCCGGGAAGCACCAAGCGAACATCTGCTCCCAGCGTGACGGAAACGCGTTGGCCAGGCTGGCGACGCCCAGGAGACGCTGGGGTCTCGCGAAGAGGATCCGCCGGGAAACGTAACGGAAAAGCGGTGAGGAGCGCGTGTTCCACCCAGGGGTATCGGTGAACCTGTCGAGCGCGAAGACGCCGAGCGTGTGCCGATGCGTGGGATCGTTGTATGCGTACCAGCTCGAGTAGTGCGGCGTCCGGATGTGGACCCGAGCCCCCTTCTTACAGATCCGATGGATCTCGCCCAGGAACGCCTCGATGTCCTGGATGTGTTCGAGGACGTCCTGGCAGTAAACCGTCTGGAAGTGGTCGGACGGGAGGGGCAAGGGGGGGCGGTCCAGGTCGTGGACCAGATCGGGGCGCACGTCGGGATCGTGGTCCACGCCGAACGCGCCCGGGTGCTTGGCGAGGCCGCAGCCAAGGTCGAGGACATCCGGGAGCCCATCCATCGAGCTCACGCGGTTCGCTCCGCGATCACGCCGACGGTGGAAGGGAGACCCGGCGGACTTCCGCCCCGGTGCACCGAGCCCGCCGCGGCGATGACGCCGAGCCCGGCCCAGAAGGGCACGGCCACCTTCTCCAGGTCGAAATACGTGCGGAAGAATCCATGGAGACAGAAGGTCGCGAGGCCCGCCAGAACCGAGAGCGTCACCGCGCGGGTTGCGGGATCGCGTGACGCAAGGAACGCTCTCACCCCCGTGCGAAACGTCGCCAGGAGGAGCCATAGCGCCGCGAGAAGTCCTATCAGGCCCATCTCGGCGAGGAGCCGGAACGGCTCCGAGTGGGCGCCCATCCGCTGGTAGACGAGCTCAGTGAAGAAGATCTTCCGCCGGTACAAATGGTACGCGTCCGGATAGGCCCCCACGCCCACGCCGAGCAGCGGATGGTCCTTCGCCATCGCCACCGCCGCGACCCAGCGGTTGATGCGCTCGAGATTCGAGGGGTCGTTCGCTTTCCCGATGGATTCCACATGTCGCCCGAGCGATTGCTCGGACTGGGTGGCCGGGAGCACGAGCGCGAGAGCTAGCGCCAGGACCGCCGCGGGCACGAGAGGAGCGAGGCTCCGTCGCCACCCTCCCCATAGGAACAAGGTCGGTGGCAGCACGATCGCGATCGAGACCCAGGCGGCTCGCGTCAGCGAGAAGACGATCCCGAGCGCGATCGCCACCGAAGCCGCCCCGTACAGCACACCGGCGTGCCCGCGACGCTCCATCGCGTACACTACGGACATGGGAAGGATCATGGCGAGATAGGCCGCATACGCGCCGTGCTCGGTAAAGAACGGACGCGCAAGTCCGTAGGCCACCCGGAGCGATACACCCCCGGTCGCGACGTGCACCGCCCCGTAGAGTCCCCACAGCGCCGCGGACCCGACGATCCAGGGCACGAAGCGATCGATGCGCGACGGACCGTTCCAGGCGGAGAGGCGGAACGCGTAGCCAAACACGACGTAAATCGCGATCGCGAGCCACGCCTTGATCCCGACGAGCGGCTCCGATCCGAGAAGCGCCGAAAGGAGCGCGGCCGCTCCGAGCGCGGCGAGGGGCAGGTTCAAGTCGGAGGATGGAAGACGGATCACGGGGCGGCCGGCGAGCGCGAGCGCCCCCCACGCCACGAGCGCGATCAGGATCATCGGCTCGGTCGGCACGTTCAGGGCGATCCCTCCCGGAAAGAGCGACTCGATCGAGAAGGGGAAGGCGAGCCATACCAGAGCCCACGCGAGCTCCGGCTTTTGGAGCGCGATCAACAGGTAGACGAAACCGGCGCCGATCCCCACGGCGGCCCAGATGTGGCCCGTCAGGAGACCGGCGAGGAGGAGAAGCGACTCGGCGATCAGAAGGATCAGCTTCATGTCGAGATCGGGGGGTTCAGCGAGAAAATGCCCGGGAGCCGAGGATCACCGGGCGAGTATCACCTTGGCGGTCTCCGTCAGGGCGGTGCCCTCGGTCCGGGTGTAGTAGATGCCGGACGGCAACGGAGACCGGTCATGGCCGCGTCCATCCCACGCGACGATGCCTGAGGCGTCCACGTCCGCCGTCCACTCGGCGACGCGGCGTCCCCGGATATCGTAAACGGCGAAGCGTACCGTGCGGGGCGAAGCGGTCGCGCGGAGCGCGAGCCGGATCGGTACCGATCCGATCGCCGAGACCATGCGCGCGGCGACCTTCCGCAATCCCTCGATCGTCACGTCCGCGACACCGTAGATCCGCTCGCCGCTCACGAGCGAAGCGGTGAGCGGGATCTGGTGATGCCCCGGCGCCTGCGTCGTGAAAAGGAGGTCGGCGGAGAATCGGAACGTTGCGGCGCCGCCGGGCGACGCTGGAGGCGTGAACGACTCCGGCGGAATGCCTCCCAGCCGGACGCTCCCGGGGATGATGGAATCGGGCGCGAACCCTTCTCCTGAGATATCGATCGTCACGCTTCCACCCTGGGCGGCGTGGATCACGGCGCCGGATGGCAGGGCAACCGATGCCGGGAGCACGGGCGGCCACGTCGAACGGAAGGCTCGGTACGAGTAGATAGCCGGTGGCAAGGTCAGCTCGAACACCTCGGTCCCCGAAGGCGTCACCTCGGTGAGCGCGGGACTCGTGCTGCCCCAGCCGATGACCGTGTTCCCGTTCGCGAGCCGCTCGACCGAGCCCATCGCCCCACCATAGACGTCGGGCGTGTTCCGGTACTGCCAGACGGCGGTCGCCGTCTTCGCCACCTCGTCCACCGCGTACTCCACGGCGCGGGAGAGCGCGGGGACGTGATAGTTCCCGTTGTCGTACAGGAGCAGATGCCCGTTCGCGAGACGGCGGATCGAGTGCTGCTGCGAGAAATGGCCGGGATCGTTCGTGAACGTGAACTCGTTGTGGACGCCGCCGAGTCTCCAGAGGATGGCGCCCGTCGCGCGGCTCAGCTTCGTGATCTCGTCCAGATGGCGCGACGAGACGAGCAAGTTGCCGTCGTCGTCGAGCTCGATCGCGTTCCCGTGCACGTAGTCGACCCGCGCGCCCGTGAGGGGCCGGCTCACGCAGTCCGTGATCTGGAAGTGATCCCACGAGCGCCACTGGAAGACGACATCCCGATTCCGGTCCAGCTCTTGGATGATGAGTCCCAGAACCACGGCCTGTGTGCTCCCTCCCGGCACCACGCCGCTCAGATCCATGGTGCGCGGATCGTAGGCGATGAGGAGCGCATGCCCGTTGGGAAGGAGCTGCAGCTCGTGGATGTCGGTGACATAACCGTTCCCGCACTCGAAGCTGTCCGCGAGGGCGAAGTTCGCGTTCAGAGCGTAGAAGCATCCCGCTGCTGCATCGAAGTAGGTGACCCTCCCGTTCTCCTGCACCTTGAAATCGTAGCCGCTCCCCTTGAGGCCACGCGCGAAGACGGGCGTGCCGTCATCCTGGAGCGCCATGAGGTGCGAGCGATACGTGCTGTCGTCGAAGCGGATGTCGCAGAGAAAGAGAAGCCCTTCCGCCGGCGTTCCCGACACCACCGTCGAAACCTCCGGCAGATCCGCGGGGATCGAATCGTTGGGAGCGCTCGGCGCGAAGCCTTCGCGCGGATGGAGCGGGCCCGGCGTGAATCCGAGCTCATCCTCGAGGGGCGACACCAGCGCGACGCTCGGCTGCTCGACGGGACCGATCTCGAACGTGAAGGTCTCCCCTTCGCGGCTCCCCCCCGGAACGGTCCGAAGGCCGGCGGCGATCGAGCAGGTCACCGTCTCGGCCGGGACGAAGGGAGCGTCGGGACGGAACACCAGGGTTTCCCCGTCGTCAGAGAGCCGGATCGTTCCGGGATGAGAGCCCGAGATGGACCCCAACAGCTGGATGCTCGAGGCGCCGAACGAGGCCGCGTCGAGAGCGCCGCCCGGGCGAACGATCACGTTGGTCGTCGGGTTGTGCCGTGACGATCCGGGAGCGGGCGAGACATAGGCAAGCGAGCCGAGGCTGTGCGGCGAAGGCCATGCCCCCGCTCGTGAGGGAGCGGCGACGAGAATCGCGGCCAATGCGAGATGGACGATACGTCGCTGCACGATGCCTACTCCCAGCCCAGAAGAGACGACGGCGAACGAAGTCGTCCGGGGAAGGGACCCATTCGACCACGAAGGCCGGCCAAGCGCAAGTCGCTTAGGATAGGCGCGACCGCTCGTGCCAGAGCACCCATCCGAGGCTGCCGGTGAGACCGATCACGAACCCGGCGATCACCACCAAGGCGCGCTTCGGCCTCGATTTGTGGAGCGGGACCGAGGCGTGATCGAGCACCTGCACCGTCGGGGTGTCGCGGGTCTCGCGGATGCGCGCCTCCTCGAGCTGCGCCGTCAGGAGCTCGAAGACCTGCTCCTGAACCTTCACGTCGCGCCAGAGGCGCATGATCTCGATCCCAGCCTGGGGAAGGCCGCTGACCTGGCGGTCGACGGCGGCGAGCTCCTGGCGCACGCGGCGCACCTCCTCGCTCGACTCGGCGAGCGACTGCCGGAGCACCTGGAGCTTCACCTCGAGCGCGACCTTCTGGGCCATGAGATTGGCGCCGACGTCGGCGTCCGACTGGGCCGAGGGGCTGAGGGCAGGCAGCTTTCGCTCCTGCTGGTAGGCACGCAGCCGGTCCTCCGCCGCGGTGAGGTCGCGCTTGGCCACGGTCAGGCGCTCGTCGATGAACGAGCGCGTCCGCTTGGCGCTCGACGTGCGCGTCTCGACGTTGAACCGGTCCAGCTCCTCGACGTACGCATTCGCCATAGCGGCCGCGGACTTGGGATCGCGATCCTCGACCGCGATCGCGATCGTCCCCTCGTCCCCCAGCTGGAACTTCACGTGGGAGGCGAGCTCCTTGACCGCCTTCTCCTCATCGCGCGAATTGTAACGCCGCACCAGGTCGAAGCGGGACACGAGGCGGTCCGCAACGGAGCGACTCTTCAGGACCGCGACGAAGACGTCTCCCATGGTCGGAGCACCCGGGATACGGACGGGCCCGAGCGAGCGAGGCATGAGCATGCTGAGCGCGGAGCTCGCGTCGTCCTCCGTGGGCGGGAGGAGCACAGCGCGCGCCGTGTACCACTTCGGGAGGATGAGGCTCACCGCGAGCGCGAGGAGCGTGGTCGCGATCACATTGAGGACCAAGAAGCGCCGGCGGGCGCGGAAGACCTGGAAGTAATCCTCCCGTTTCCGCCTTGCGCTCACTGGTTCACCGCCTCCACCGCGATCACGATCGCGGACGCGGCCGCGACCACGCCGATGACGTCGCGGATCGTGCCCCAGGGGTTTCGATCGGGCTTCGAGGGGATCAGAACTTGGTCCCCGGGGCGAAGCGCCCCGACGTCCTCCGCGGCCACGGGGCGGCCGGTCAGGGACAGCGTTACGCGCGTACGGCTCTTGTAGGCGCGTGACGTGGTGCCGCCTGCCGCCTTCACGTAATCGTCCACCTTCCATCCCTCGCGATACGGGACGTAGCCCGGCGCTCTCACCTCGCCTTGCACCGAGACGTAGGGAACGCGCTTCGGCACCACGATCCGATCCAGGTCACGAAGCGGGAGATCGCCGCGCTCGTCGCCCGCTTCGAGGAGCACGCCGACGTGCGCGGAGAGCGCCTGCCGCTCGCGCGACTTCGCGATGACGTACGCGCGATCGGAGCCGGCCAGGAGCTCTTCCTGCTGGAGCGCAATTCTAAGGAACACCGAGTCGGGCTCCTCGTCCTTCACCATGCGCTCGACACGCACTGCGGGGCGGTCCGCCTGGTCGGTGAACCCGCCGGCCCGCTCGAGCACGGAGCGGATGCGGTCCACGCCTTCGGTGATCGGATAGGGTCCGGGGCGCGCCACTTCCCCTTCGACCTCGACGTGCGCCCCCTTCAGATAGTGCGACCGCGAAGGAATGAAAACTCGATCTCCTTCCGCGAGCAAGGGATCCGCGTCGCCGCCCGGCGACGCGAGCGCTTCGGCGATCGCGACCTTCTCGATGCTGCGGGTCCCGTCCGCGCGTACGCGCGCGAGCTCGGCGGCTTCCGGAGCCGCGTCCGCGAGCGTGCCTCCGCCGAGCGCGATCGCGGTGGAGAGCCGGTCGCCGGGAACGAACTCGTAGGGTCCCGGGTGCGGCACCGCGCCCAGCACCTCCATGCGCATCCGGGCAGGCGGCACGTAGATCACGTCGGTCTCGAAGACGAGCGGGTTCGACGTGAGATCCCCGGCGCGCGTGTACCGGATGAGATCCACGCGGAGCGTGTCGTTCGCGCGACGCACCTCGATCCCGCGCCGCGCTCCGGTGGCCGTGATGCCTCCCGCCGCCGCGATCGCCTCGGACGCGCGCACCGGCGCCTGGAGCGTCACCGAGCCCGGGCGCTCGACGTCGCCGAGCACGGGCATCCGGAACCGTCGCGGCCGGTTGAGCGCGAGCACGAATCCCTTCCCCTTGATGAACGGCTTGAGCGCCTCCTTGAGGCGCGCCTGGGTCTCGGCGAGCGTGAGCCCCGCGACCTGGAACGTGCCGACGTCGGGCAGGAGGAGCTCGCCCGAAGGGGCGACGCGCAGGATCTTCGGTTCGAGGAGATCCGAGTAGCGGAGCGCCAGCTCGTCGCCGGGGCCGATGCGGTACGTGGTCGGATCCACGCGCCCCTCGATGGGGGTGTCCGTGGCCTGGGCCGCGCGGGCGGCCTCATCGGGCACGGCGGCGCCGGACGTCTGGGCCCAGGCGTGGGTTAGGGCGAGGAGGCCGGCGCAGAAGGCGATGAGCCCCAGGATGGAGCGGGGGGCGGTCCGATGGCTGGTCGAGCGAATCTGGGTCAAGGGCGACGATGATGCCACGCCGAAGGGGCGGCGCAAAGCCCCCAGGCGGAGGGCCTCATTCCGATCCTGGGCGCGCGGTGAAGCGTTGAACCTGCCGGAGCGCCATGTCCCTGAGGCTCAGCCACTCCCGCGGCTTGACCACGAGCGCTGCCCAGGCGGCCGTGAGGATGCCACCGATCACCATGCCCGGCAGATCCTCGGGGCGCACCACCAGGAGGATGAGGAGGAGCGCGAGCGACGCCAGGAGCAGCACGCGGTTGTCGCGCCCGAGGCGGAAGCCGATCGCGCGGCGCGCGAGGCCGTAGTGCAAGACCGCGTGGCTCACGTGGGCGAGCACGTACGCGATCACGGTCGCCTTCACGCCGATCCGGTCCACGAGCAAGAGGAAGGCGCCCAGGATCACGAGCCCGTACACGATGTCGAAGAGCACCCACGGGCGAAGCCGGTTCCGCGGCACGAGCCAGATGCCGAACATCCATGCCGCCGCGCGGAAGTAGTCGCCAAGGAACTGGTACGGCAAGAGCTCGAGCGCGGGGCGGAACTTGGGCGAGTAGAAGAGCGGAACCCAGATGGGCGCGCCGACCATGAGCCCCGCCGCGAGTCCGGTCGTGAGGAGGAAGCAGAGCCGGATGCCGCTCCGCATCGGAACGCCCGCGTCCTCGTTCGTCGGCTGCGCCGCGATCTCGGGCCAGACCGTCGCGGTGATCGAGTTCAGGATCAGAGGCATCGTGAGGCCCGACACGCCGACGCACACCTGGTAGATCCCGTTCTGCCCGAGCCCGAGCTTGTCCACGATGATCGAGCGCAGGATGAGAACCGTGAGGGTCGACGAGAGCCCCACCAGGAGCGCGCTCCCGCCGTAGCGCGCGATCGGCCGGAGGAGCGAGCGGTCGACGCTCGACTCCGGGACCGCAGGCTTCGGGGACTGATAGGGAGCGAGGAGCCACCGGCCAAGGAGGACCTGCGCGGTGGCGAGGAGGACGAGCTGCGCCACGGCGCCCTTCACGCCGAAGAACCACGCCATCGGCACGATGGTCGCGATCGTGACCGCCGCGACGAGGCCGTTCAGGATGGCCATCGAGCGGACCGCGTGATGCCCCTGGAGCATGGAGATCTGGATGGACGCGGCGGCCGAGAGCGGGATCGTGATCGTCCCGAGCAGGATGGCCCAGAGGAACGCGCGGTCTCGGTAGACCGCGTCGGTGATCCAGGGGGAAAGTGCGAGCGACAGCACCGCGAGCGAGATCCCGGCGGCCCACGTGAGCGCCCGGGCGGTGTTGGTGATGCGCCGGAGCCGGTCCTCGTCGCCGCGCGCGCGGGCGTCGGCGATCATGGTCATCACGCCGCTGCCGGCCCCGAGCGTGGCGAACGGAACCAGGACGGCCGTGAACGCGGCGAGCTGGGCCAGGACCCCGGTGCCCTCGGGGCCGAGCCGCGAGGCGAGGATCTTGGCGCGAAGGATCGCCGCCACGATCGTGGCGATCGAGCCGACGCCCAGGATCGCGGTGGAGCGGACGAGGCGGCGCACGCGGCGTCCCCGCTACGTTCCCTTAACGAGCGCCGTACATCTTCTCGTAGTAGTGCCGGAACTCGCCGGAGCGGATCGCCTCCCACCACGAGCGGTGGGTCTTGTACCAGTCGATGGTCTCCGTGATCCCGGTCGCGAACTCCACCTGCGGTTTGAAGCCGGTCATCTTCTCGAGCTTCGACGCGTCGATCGCGTAGCGCCGGTCGTGCCCCGGCCGGTCGGTCACGCTCTTCAGGAGCGACTCCGGCTTCCCCAGCTGCTTCAAGATGAGATCCGCGATCTGGTTCACGGAGCGCTCGTTGTTGCCGGCGATGTTGAACGTGTGCCCCTCCACGCCGGGCGACTCGAGGATCGCGGTGATGGCGCGGCAGTGGTCGAGGACGTGGATCCAGTCGCGGGTATTCCGCCCGCTTCCGTAGACCGGGAGCGTCTTGTCCTCGAGCGCGTTCGTCACGAAGAGCGGGATCAGCTTCTCGGGATACTGGTAGGGGCCGTAGTTGTTGCTGCAGCGCGTCACGATGGTCGGCGTGTTGAAGGTCGCGAAGTAGGAATAGGCGAGCCGGTCGCCGCCGATCTTCGACGCGGCATACGGATTCCGCGCGAGGAGCGGCGATTCCTCGGTGGCCTCGCCGTCCAGGATCTCGCCGTAGACCTCGTCGGTCGAGACCTGGAGGAACCTCGTCAGCTTCCGCTTCCGCGCCTCCTCGAGGAGCACCCAAACGCCGTACGTGTCGGTGAGGACGAAGTCCTCCGCGTGGTCGATCGAGCGGTCGACGTGCGTCTCGGCGGCGAAGTTCACCACGAAGTCGCAGCCCTCCATCGCCTCCGCCACGACCTTCCGGTCGCAGATGTCCCCCTTCACGAACCGGTAGCCGGGGTCGTCCTTCACCGCCTCCAAGTTCGCGAGGTTCCCCGCGTACGTGAGCTTGTCGAGCACCGTGACCGCCGCCTTCGGATACGCCTGGCGGAGGTGGTGGACGAAGTTGCTGCCGATGAAGCCCGCGCCGCCCGTGACGAGGAGGCGCGACCGGTTGAGATCCAGGCGCTCAGCCATCCTTGCGGTCCCAGTCGTACGGGATGTCGTTCTTGTGGGGATCGCAGCGGTACTCGTCCGGCTCCTTGTAGTTGTACATCTCGGTCGGGCAGTTGACGAGCATCGCGGGCTCGGTGCCGATCCCCTTCATGCCGTGCCAGACGCCGGGCGGGATGGTGACCAGGATCGGATTCCGCTCGCCCATGAAGAACTCGTTCACCACGCCCTTAGTGGGTGACTTCTCGCGGTCGTCGTACATCACGACCTTCATCATCCCCTTCACGATCACGAAGTGATCGGTCTGGATCTTGTGGTAATGCCATCCCTTCACCACGCCGGGGTAGGCGACCGAGAGGTACGTCTGGCCGAACCGCTGGAAGAACGGATCGTCCTTCCGCATCATCTCCATC
>DATEOQ010000112.1:0-4787 GCA_035273905.1 Candidatus Eiseniibacteriota bacterium
CCGATCTACCATCCCGTCTTCCTCGGCCGCCGCGCGGCCCTCGACACGCCGCCGTTCGACCCGTTTCCTCCCTCGGGGCGGAAGCCCTGGAACGAGTCGCCCTCGCCCCGCCGCGACCTCCAGTTCCACGTTCGTCATTACAAGGTCGAGCTGGACGTCGACCTCGACAAGAAGGAGCTGCGCGGACGCGTCTCGCTGACGATCGAGTCCCTCCGGGACGGACTCCGCGACGTCGTGCTCGACGCCGCCGAGATGCGGATCGCCTCGATCAAGGTCGGCCGCCGCTCGCTCGCCCATGCGACCGAAGGGGAGAAGCTCCGGGTCGCGCTGCCCGAGCCGCTCCGCGCGGGGGGCAAGGCGGTCCTTGAAATCGTCTATGCGACGCGGCCGCGGAAGGGATTCTTCTTCATCGGCCCGACCGAGGCCGAGCCCCGGCGGGTGCCGAGCGGCTGGTCGCAGGGGCAGGCCAACGACACGCACGGGTGGATCCCGTGCCTCGAGAGCACGGAGAGCCGCGGCACCCTCGAGATGATCGTGACGGTGCCCGCGGGGTATCGCGCGATCGGGAATGGCCGGCTCGTGTCGCGCAAGGGGCGAGGCGCAGCCTCCGCGCGGCGCAACGGACGCGGCAAGAACGGGAAGGCAGGCTCGGTCACGTACCACTGGCGCCAGGACACCCCGCACCCCGTCTATCTCACGTCGCTCGTGGTGGGAAAGTACTCGGAGCTCAAGGACCGCGCCGGATCGGTGCCGCTCTTCGGCTACGTGCCGCCGGGACTGGAGCGCGAGGGGCGCGATCTCTTCCGGAAGACTCCGGCGATGATCGCGACCTTCCAGCGCGTGTTCGGTTTCCCGTACCCGTACCCCAAGTACGCGCAGAGCACGGTGGCCGATTTCACCTGGGGCGGCATGGAGAATACGAGCGCGACGACGCTCATGGAGCGCGTGCTCCACGCCGGGAACGACTCCTTCGAGGAGCGCTACGACTCGCTCATCGCGCACGAGCTCGCGCATCAGTGGTGGGGCGATCTCGTCACGTGCCGCGACTGGTCCGAGGGCTGGCTCAACGAGGGCTTTGCCACCTACTCCGAGATCGTGTTCCGCGAATCGGACGAGGGACGGGACGACGCCGACTACGCGAGGCTCGAGCAGATGTGCTCGTACCTCACCGAGGACGGCGAGGACTACCGACGGCCGCTCGTCGAGACGCGATGGAGCCATCCGTCGTCCCTCTTCGACCGGCACTTCTACGAGAAAGGCGCCTGCGTGCTCCACATGCTCCGCGCGCTCGTGGGCGACGCGGCCTGGCGCCGCTCGCTCAAGCGCTACCTGGAGCGCCACGCCTTCGGGTCGGTGGAGACGGCGGATCTCCGCCGCGCGTTCGAGGAGGAGACGGGGCGGAACCTATCCTGGTTCTTCGATCAGTGGGTCTATCACGGGGGCCATCCCGAGCTCCGGGTCACGCGCTCGTGGGACGAGAGCGCGCGCACGCTCCATCTCACCGTGGAGCAGGTGCAGGAGGTGGACGGGGTCACGCCGCTCTACCGCATTCCGCTGACGCTCGAGGTGGTGAGCGCGGGGAAGCGGTTCCGCATCCCGCTCGACCTCCACGGCAAGCGCGAGACGATCCACGTCCCGCTGCCGGGGAGGCCTCGTTACGTGGCGCTCGATCCCGAGCACGACGTGCTCAAGACCATGGAGTTCGCGCGGTCGGACGAGGAGCTCCTCCACGGACTCCGCGGCTCGCCGTTCGCGCTCGAGCGGATCCGCTGCGCTCGCGAGCTCGCGAGCCGCGGCGACCACCGCGTCATCGCCGCGCTGTTCCGGACCCTGCGGAGCGATCGCTTCTGGGGCGTGCGCTCGGCCGCAGCGGTGTCGCTGGGGGAGATCGGCCGCCGCGTCCCGGGCGTGACCGACCGTCTCGCCCGCGAGGCGGTCCAGACGAGCACGCGCGTTCGTCGCGCCGTCCTCTGGGCGCTCGGGTGGATCGGCGACGAGGCGTCGCTCAAGCGTCTCACCCGTTCGGTCGCCGAAGAGACGTCTTCGTTCAACATCGGACTCGCGCTCCTCGGGATCGCGCGGGCGAAGGGGGAAGGCGCGTTCGAAGCCCTGAAGGCCGAGCTGAAGCGCGAGAGCCACCGCGACATGCTGCGGGTCCTCATCTTCGAGGCGATGGCGCGGCTCCGCGACCAGCGCGCGCTCCCCGCCCTGCTCGAGCACACGCAGCCCCGGTTCCGGAACGAAGCGCGCGAGGCCGCGACCAAGGCGCTCGGGAAGCTCGGGATCCTGAGCTCCGAGGTGGAGCGCCGCCTCGAGGAGCTGGTATCGGATCCCTGGTTCCGCGTGCGAAGCGCGGCCGCGGGCTCGCTCCGCCGGCTCAAATCCTCGCGCGCCGAGGCCGCCATCCGCGAAGCGCTCCGCACGGAGCCTCTGGATGGCGTCCGCTGCGCCCTCGAGAAGGCCCTCGCGGACGGACGCCCGGGCTGACCTCCGCGGCGCTTCCGGGTGGTACACTGCATCGTGAACGACCCCTCAGCGCTCCCGGAGAACGATGCCGCTCGCCCAAGGAATCAAGCTCGGCCCCTATGAGATCCTGACCCCGCTCGGGTCGGGAGGCATGGGCGAGGTCTATCGCGCACGCGACTCGCGGCTGGGCCGGGACGTCGCGGTAAAGGTCCTCCCGCCTTCCTTCGCCAAGGATCGCGAGCGACTCCAGCGCTTCGAGCACGAAGCCCGCGCCGCGGGGGCGCTGAGCCATCCCAACGTCGTCGCCGTGTTCGACGTCGGCGCGACCGATGGCATCCCGTATCTCGTGAGCGAGCTCCTCGAGGGGGAGAGCCTGGGTGCTCTGATCCGTCGCGGCCCGATTCAGCCCCGCCGCGCGGTCGAGCTCATGATCCAGGCCGCGTCGGGACTCGCCGCCGCACACGCGAAGGGGATCGTGCATCGCGATCTCAAGCCCGAGAACCTCTTCGTACTTCCCGACGGCCGGCTCAAGATCCTCGACTTCGGCCTCGCCAAGCTCCTGCGGGACGACGCGCCGCCGCGGGACGAGACGGGCCCGCAGCTCCACACGCTCACGCAGACCGGGCAGATCATGGGGACCGCGTCCTACATGGCCCCCGAGCAGATTCGCGACCAGCCGGTGGACCATCGCGCCGATCTCTTCGCGCTCGGCGCCATCCTCCACGAGCTGATCACGGGAGCCAAAGCATTCCCGGGGGATACGCCCGCCGATCGAATGACCGCGATCCTCACCAAGGAGCCCGAGGAGTGGCCCGGCGCGGTGGATCTCGAAGCCCCTGGGCTCGCGCTCATCGCCCAGCGCCTCCTCGAGAAGCGCACGGACGAGAGGTTCGTGTCCGCGCGGGATCTCGAGCTCGCGCTGCAGGTAGTGCAAGCAGCGATGGACGCGAGGCGGATCGCGCCGCGCGCCGCGGCGGACCCGGAACCCGGCCTCCGCGCGGGCAAGAGACCCGAATTCCACTTCCGGCGAATCACCTTCTCCGAAGGATGGATTGGCCAGGCGCGATTCGCGGCGGACGGGCAAACCGTCGTGTACGACGCATCCTGGGACGGCAGTCCAATCCAGATCTACCACGCACGCGTCGGCAGTGTCGAATCGCGCCCCGTGGGGGTCACCGATTGCGGTCTCCTGGCCGTCTCGAAGAGAGACGAGATCGCGGCGCTGATGCGTCCGAGGGATGTCGGCGGCTTCATCACACACGGGATGCTCGCCCGCATGCCGCTCATCGGAGGCGCCCTGCGCGAGATGCTCGATGGCGTGGTGAGCGCCGACTGGAGCCCGGATGGACGCTCGCTCCTCGTGCTCCGGGAGGTCGATGGCCGTCAGCGCCTGGAATATCCGATCGGCACCGTGCTGCGCGAGGCGGAGGGGTGGATGAGCGACCCGCGAATCTCACCCGACGGCACAATGGTCGCTTTCCGGGAGCACCCGGTGCGCGCGGACAACGGCGGCTTCTTGAAAGTCATCGATCTGAAGAACCAGATTGTCGAGGAATCCGAGTACTACTGGACCGCGTGGCGTCACGCGTGGGATCCGTCCGGTCGTGCGGTCTGGTTTTCGGCCGCGGGTGTCGAACGCTCCCCGGGAATCTTTCGCCTGCCGCTCGGAGGAGCGCCCGAGCCCGTTTATCAGGCGCCGACCTACACGACGGTCGAGGACGTCTCGGTGAATGGCGGCATCCTTGTGCAGTCGATGGTCCCGCGGATGCGCATGCAGACCGGATCCAAGGAGGGTGGGGAAACGCGCGATCTCTCCGTCCTCGACTGGAGTCTGATCCGTGACATCTCCAGCGACGGGGAGTGGATCCTCTTCGGCGAGTCGGGTATTACCGGAGGCGGCCCCGGAATCTACATCCGCCGCCTCGACGGATCTCCCCCCGTACGCCTCGCCGAGGGGGATTGCTGGGGCTTCTCCCCCGACTTCAAGTGGGTCCTCACAACGCAGAGCCAGAGGCATGACGACCTCACGCTGGTCCCCACGGGAGCCGGGGCGGCGGTGCCTCTGCCGACCTTCGGGCTTCGGTGCATCAACGCCAACTGGTTTCCCGACGGAAAGGGATTCATCATGCTCGCGCTCGACGAGGAGCACACCGCGCGACTCTATGTGTACGATCTCGAAGCCAGGCGCGCGCGACGGATTCGCGACGAGGTGTTCCACCAGGTCGGCGGCATCTCTCCGGATGGAACCCGGGTGGTCGCCCTCGACCAGAACCGACACGTCGTGATCGTGGCTACCGACGGAAGCTCGGTCCGCCGGGTTG
>DATEOQ010000113.1:0-4677 GCA_035273905.1 Candidatus Eiseniibacteriota bacterium
CGAAACTCGCCCCAAGATGAGATATCCCCCAGCATAAGCTGGCTAAAGGACCCTCGGAGATGACGAGGTTGATAGGCCGGAGGTGTAAGCGCGGTTAACGCGTTCAGCCGACCGGTACTAATCGTCCGTGCGGCTTGATCGGACTTCTAGATGTCAGGTGGTTCGCACCGTCAACTCGGTATTTGGTTGGTTTGAATCAGGGACGCGCGCAAGCGCGAACCGAATCGAACTTTCCGGTGGCTACGGCGGAGGGGTCACACCTCTTCCCATTCCGAACAGAGAAGTTAAGCCCTCCAGCGCCGATGGTACTGCACGGGAGACTGTGTGGGAGAGTAGGTCGCCGCCGGGAGTACTTTGAAAAGGCCCTTCGCGAAAGCGGAGGGCCTTTTTCATTGCCCGCAAATCCGGGCGCCCATGACTTTCGCGCCTCCTCGAGCGCCGTTACACTCCACCCATGACGAACCTGCGCGCGATTCATTCCGACATCACGGCGCTCGCGACGGATGCCATCGTGAATGCGGCGAACTCATCCCTTCTCGGCGGTGGAGGCGTGGACGGCGCCATCCATCGAGCGGGGGGCCCCGAGCTGCTGCGCGAGTGCAGACAGCTCGGCGGATGCACGACAGGCGACGCGAAGCTGACGCGTGGGCACAGGCTGTCCGCGAAGCACGTGATCCACGCGGTCGGCCCGGTGTGGCGAGGCGGAACGAACGGCGAGGCGGATCTCCTCGCCTCGTGCTATCGAAAGTCGATCGAGATCGCCGCCGCGGCCGAAGCGAGAACGCTCGCGTTCCCGAGCATCAGCACCGGCGTGTACGGCTATCCCATCGAGCTCGCGGCTCGCGTGGCCATCGACTCGGTCCGATCCGCGGTGTTGGTCTTTCCGTCCCTTTCGGAAGTGATCTTCTGCTGCTTCTCGGCCGGGGATCTCTCCGTGTACGAGAGAATGCTCGCGTGAAGATTCACCCGCACGTGATCCGGATTCCTGCCGAACGCGCCGGCGAAGCCGTCGACGCGCTCGTCGACGCGTTCCACGACTATCCGGTCATGCGCTATGCGATCGGCGACGCCGGGGCAGACTACGATCGCCGTCTGCGGATGTTGATCGACGTCTTCGTCGGGCGCCGCGTGGATCACGGGCATCCTTTGCTCGCGATCGAAGACGGCGGCAAGGTGGTGGGTGTGGCCACGCTCACGCTGCCCGGAGACCCGGGACCGACATCCGCGGGATTCGAAGCCCGAAGGGTGGCGCTCTGGGAGGACGTCGGCCAGGACGCGAAGGCGCGGATGGAGCGCTTGGTCGAGGTCTGGGAACGGCTGCGCGTGCCTGGACCCCAGTATCACCTCAACATGCTCGGGGTGCGCCGCTCGCATGCGGGGCAGGGCATCGGCCGCCTTCTCCTCGACGAGGTCCACCGCATCTCGCGCGAGGACTCGGAGTCGACCGGCGTGAGTTTGAGCACGGAGAACCCAACCAACGTCTTCCTCTACGAGCATTGCGGGTACGAGGTGCGGTTCCACGAGCGCGTCTCGCCCGAGCTCGAAACCTGGATCCTCTTCCGCCCCGACACGCCCGCGCGCTGACCCTCTGACTTCCGCTGTGCGATTCGGCGCCTGCGTACAAACGAAGGAGCCCGGCGGATGGGCCGCCGGGCTCCGGGGATGGTTCCTCAAGATGTCGAGGTCAGGCTCGGAAGATTGTCTTCTCTACATGCAGGAAGGCTTCCTCCCACGTCTCGGCTTCGGCTAACGGAAACTCGATCGAAGCGAAACCGATGCACTTCAGGTCGACCGTGTGCGAATGAGGTCCCACCACCACCGCCTGAACCACCCAGGCCGAGAGTCCAAGCTTTCCAGCGCGGTCCTCAGCTTCTCTGTTCGTCATCTCCGGTCACCTCCCTTCAGCCTTCACCTATCGGCATTCGCATGGTGCATGCCAATTCGCAATGGAGGTGGGGGTTGAGGCTATAACCTTCGTATTTACAGTGTGTTAGCGTGAAGTTTGGGTGCCGGTGCCGTGGCCAGTACCTGGCCGGACACAACCAAAAGTAGGTGAGATCGCACCACCACCGTGGATTTCGCTACACGGTCCACAGGCGCGAGCGTGGGGTGGGTCGGGAAAGAAGGAGCGTCGCTAATCCTAGGTCAGCGCGATCCCGCACCCCAGCGAGCGCATCAGGACGCCGGACTCGCGCTCAAGGCCCGTGCGATGGCCTCCGCCATCACCTCGGCCGCCGGCGGATGATAGCGCAGCCAGAGCTCGGGCTCGATGATCTCGAGCTCCATCACGGCGTACCGTCCGTCGTTCCCGCGCACCATGTCCACGCGTCCGTAGAGGGGCGCGGGCAGTCCGGCGGAAGCGCAGGCCGCCATCGCGCGCTCCGCGAGCTCCATCTGCTCCGGCTTCGGCTCGAGAGGTTCCACCGTCCCCCCGAAGTCGTCCTGCACGCGAAAGTCGCCGCGCTTCGCGCGCTTTCGAACCGCGTGCGTGTAGCGCCCCCCTAGCACCATGAGCGTGTCCTCGCCCGTCTCGACGATGTCGTCCTGGAACGGCTGCAGCATGAGCGCTCCGTCATCCAGGAGCCCGCGCACCGCCTCGTCCACTTCGGCCGCGTTCCCCGCGTGGATCCGGTAGGTGTGATACGCGCCGCCGGAGATGCAGGGCTTCACGATGGCGTCGGACCAGCCGGTCTCGGCGAGAAGCTGGCCGAGCGACCGGGCTTCGCCGCGCTCGATGAACCGCGACGGCACGACCGGGATGCCCTGCGCCTCGAGATCCGCCAGGTAGTGCTTGTCCCAGTTCCATCGGACGATCGAGGGGGCGTTGAGCACGCGCGTCACCCGCTCGGCGCGCGACAGCCAGGCCGTGAACTCGGAGAAGCGCTTGAAATAGTCCCAGGTGGTCCGGAACACGGTGCACCGATAGCGGGACCAGTCGACGCCGGGGTCCGCCCAGTTCAGCCGGACCGCGGTGAGGCCGCGCGAGGCGAATGCTTCGGTGAGGAGGCGGTCGTCGTGAAGGATGTTCACCAGGTACCCGTCCCCGGGCTGGGCGACCGCGGCCGCGAAGCGCGTCTCGGTCAGGAGCGCGACGTCGGCGGCGGGCGCCTTCGCGCCCGCGCGACGCTCGGTCTCGAGGCGCTCCATCAGCGAGCCGCCACCGTGGAGTCGGGCTCCGGAATGCCGTTCAGCGCCCGCGCGACCTTGAAGAGATCGCCGGTCCGGTAGAAGTCCACCGCGAGCAGGTTGGGGACCATCTTGCGCACGCGGCGGCATTCCCGCGCGCGTTTCAGGAGCACCGGGTACGCGTTCACGATGGCGGCGTTGCTCGGCTTGGACGCGGGAGCGGTCTCGATCCAGTGATTGATGAGGAAGAGGGACCCCTTGGTCCCGCCGCGATTCGGCCGGCACGAGAACTCCTCGGGCTTGTGGAAGCCGTAGGGGGTCTCCTGGATGTTGCCGAGCATCAGGTGGTACCAGTCCACGCCGGTCGTGTCGTTTTCGGCGAACACGACCACCCGCTGATTCATCGCCACCATGTCGCCGAGGGTCGGCCAGGGGGGCGCGACCGAGCCGCGGTAGACCATGTCGCTGAGGCCGCTCTTCTCGAACGCGGCGGCCACGTCCATGGGCTTCACGCCCTCATCCTGGATGACGATGATGACCACCTCATCGGGGTGGTCCCTGAGCCAGTCCTTCATGCCGTCCAGCTCGTCCACGAACCGGGTGGCGCCCAGCTCGCAGAACCCATGCGCGAGGTAGATGTCCCTCTCGCCGTCGGGCTCGCCCACCAACCGGTTCCGGATGCGCATCGCGGCATCGAGGCCTTCCTTGCCCAGCACGGCTTCGTACTTCTTGACCGCGTTCGATTCGTCCTCCATGAGGGTCCGGATGCGTCCCTTCACGGGTTCTCCGTAGTGGATGTCGATCAGGAACCCCCGCACGCCGTCCTCCAGCTGATCGTCGATGGAGCGCTCCTGATTCGCGAACATCCAGTTGGAGAGCGACGCGGCCGACATCGAGTTGTGGGTGGTCGGGAAGACGACCTCGTTGAGCCTGCGGTCGCGCAGCTCGGGATAGCCGTTCACGGCCACGATGGCTCGCGGCCCAACCGGCTCCGGGGTCTCGAGGGGCTCGCGGGTCAGCCAGTAGACGGCCCCGGCCACGAGCGAAGCGACGACCACCAGTCCCACCGCGACGGCGGCGAGGGACCGCCCTTTCGCTGGCGCGGCGGTCTGGGCGGGTACCGGTCCGCGCCCCGCGAACCGTGTGGCCGTCGTGAAGACGTCCTGGATTCCGATGAAGAGCAGGAGACCGCCTGCGAGGACCGCAACCACCTGGAGCGTGGGGATGGGATGGAACGTGATGATCCCGCCGAGGACGATGAGCCCAAGGCCGCGCGCGATCGTCGTCGTGGCTCTCCGCGGCCGGTGCTTGAGGACCCGCCAGAAGAGATTCAGCGTGACCGACGGATCGAGCCGCTCGAGGAGCGTCGTCACGGACGCGGTGAGGACGATCCCGAGCGCGCCCAGAATGATCATGCGCATGGCCAACGGGCCGATGAAGACTGGCCAGAGCCCACGAAGGAGGTCATTCCCGACCTCCGACCGGGCCAGGCTGGCCACGAGCGGGCCGCCGAACCTGGCGAAGGCCCCGATGGCGAACGCGCTCGCGGTC
>DATEOQ010000114.1:0-7770 GCA_035273905.1 Candidatus Eiseniibacteriota bacterium
CAGGCAGCGAAAATCAGAGTTGCAATGAACAGTTTACGCATAGATCCAACGTATGGATAAAAAAGAAGGGCGGCCACTCGGCCGCCCTTTGTGCCTCAACGCACTTCGGCGTCGCGGTTGACTCTGCTTTCCGCAATCCTCGTGAGAAGCTTGTCCGTGTTGCCTTCTTCATCGAGCGTGGTCTGCAGCAATTGTGCATGGTCCTTGAGACCGAGCTGATTCGCGTACGTGCGGAGGGTGCCATACGCGGCGATCTCGTAGTGCTCCACGCGCTGCGCGGCTGCGATGATGCCCGCGTCGATGACGACG
This sequence comes from Candidatus Eiseniibacteriota bacterium, assembly GCA_035273905.1. GTDB lineage: Bacteria > Eisenbacteria > RBG-16-71-46 > SZUA-252 > SZUA-252 > WS-9. Next base: position 310 of record DATEOQ010000114.1, read on the forward strand.
GGGTCTCCATCCTCCTGCAGAATCTCCTGTCCTTCCTCGATGATGCCGGACATGCCCTTGCATGTCTTTCCGCTCGCGGGCTTGCCCATGTCCTGGAAGATCTCCTCGAGGCGCTCCACATGGCGTCGGGTCACCTCGAGGTGATCCTCCAGCGCGGTGCGAAGCTCGGGCGACGTCGCGGACTTGACCATCTTCGGGATAGCCTTCACCAGCTGCTTCTCCGCGTTGTACGCGTCCTTCAGCTGGTCCAGGTAGAGCTTGTCGAACGAATCCATATGCATGGCATCCCTCCTTGGGATCGTGCTTCCTCGTGATAAAACTCGAGGGTCCGGAGCGGCTGTCGCTGCAGCCGTCTCCGGCCCTCCTCGAAATCACTCTCGCGGGATCGGTGTCGGCGCCGGTTTGAAGGGGGACCTCCTCCGAGCCGGATCCCGCAAGGCAAGCCGCTCACTCGGGGCCGCGATGCGCCGCGGCCTCGCGGCGGTGTCTAGGCGGACCAGTCGCCGCCGGATTCGCGGCTCCTCTGGCTCCGCTGGAACTCATCGCGTCCCGCATTCATGGCGGACGTCGCGTCCTGCTTGATCCCCTGGACGAAGTGGCGTGTGCGGCCGACCGCGTTCTTGGCGTTCGTTCCCAGCTTCTGGGCTGCCGCTCCCACTTTCTTGCGTGTGTCCTTTCCGTGAGCCGGTGCCAGGAGGAGCGCGATGCCGGCGCCCACGAGAGCACCCACCATGAACTGAGGTGGGATCGACTTGCTGGTGCGTGGAGTTTCGTAGGTATCCTGGAGCTCGTGCATGGTCGTCTCCTTTCGTTCGTCACTCGACGCTCGTCGGCGCGCACGACATTGTTACAACGGCCCTCCCATTTCGGAGACATGGGAACTACGGACCGTGTGGCGCGCGTTTCCACGGGGTCGTTTGCGGCGGCCCCGTCGAGCCCCCCTGCTCGACCATGTCGTCGAGCAAGTACGGGGCCATGGTGTGGGAGACAAGTGAAGCAACATCGGGAACCTGAAGCGGGACTGCGCTGTTGGCTGCCCCGCGCTTGCCCTGAAAAAAATTGCAAAGGCCCCCTTGTCCCCGGCTTCGCGAGCGTGCCATGCTCGATAGGTACTCGTGCACGGGCCGAACCATGATTCCTCGTGGAGCAACCAGGACGTCCGAAAGATGACCGATTCCGCGATCCCGTTCGAAGCTCCATTCCTCGCCATGACGGAGGGTTCTTTGGTGCCAGCCGATCCGGAGTCGAGGCTCGCCGAGCACGTCCGCCGGCTGTCCCGGCTCTTCCGGGCGGCGGGACACGACCTCCGGGGGCCTCTCCATTCCATGGCGCTCCAGCTCGAGCTCCTGCGTCAGAGCAGCGAGGAAGTGGACAACGCGGAGCTTCGCGAGCGTCAGGGCCGCTACGCGGCCGCGGTGGCGAAGGAGATCTCCCGCCTCGCGCGCATGCTCGAGTCGCTCTGGGGGGGGGCCGAGGATGGAGGAGAGCACACGCGCTTCGATCTGCGTGAGACCACCGAGGAGATTCGCGCCATGGCCGAGCCTCACTTCCGGCGGGAGCAAATCGCGCTCGCCTTCCAGATTCCGGAGACGGCCGTGGAAGCGGAAGGAAGCCGCGCGGCCGCGCGCCACGCGGGGCTCGATCTCCTCCTGCACGCGGCGGATCGCGTTCCCGGCGGAGAGGTCACGCTGAGCGTGGAGAGGCGCGATCCCGTGGCCGTGTTCGGCGTCACCGCGATGGGGCGGAACGGCGTGGACGCGCGCGAGAACACCGAGGAGCACACCGAGGAAGCTCCGTTCGCTGCGGACCGGATCGCCCGACGTCTGGGTGGCACGCTTCGCGCCACGAGGCCCGGCGAGAGATCTTGGCGCTGGGAGCTCGAGCTCCCTCGCCCCCGAACCCCCGAATCGGACAAGGAGAACCATGCCTCAGGCACTCATCGTTGACGACGAGCCCACCTCGGTCAGCGCCATGGCCGAGCTTGTGGAGAAGGAAGGCTTCACCACCACGACCGCGGGCACGCTGGCCGAGGCGAAGAACCGCCTGAGCCAGGAGCGCCCGGACGTGATCCTGGTCGATCTCATGCTTCCCGACGGCAGCGGACTCGCGCTCCTGGACGAGATGGATCCGTCCCGCCGGGCCGAGGTGATCCTGATCTCGGGGCACGCGACCGTCGACTCCGCGATCTCCGCGCTGCGCGTGGGGGTGCTCGATTACCTGACCAAGCCCGTGGACGTGCGCCGTCTGAAGACGGTGCTCGCCAACGTGTCGCGCACCCTCGCCTTCAAGGAGGAGATCGGGACCCTGCGCGAGGAGCTGCGGCAGCTCGGTCACTTCGGCCGCCTGATCGGAAACTCCACGCCCATGCAGCGCGTCTACGACCTCGTCACGCGCGTCGCGCCCACGGACGCCACGGTGCTCCTCGTGGGCGAGAGCGGCACCGGCAAGGAGGAAGTCGCGGCCACGATCCACGAGCTGGGGCGCCGGAAGAAGCAGCCGTTCCTGCCCCTCAACTGCGGCGCGGTACCGCCCAATCTCATCGAGAGCGAGCTCTTCGGCCACGAGAAGGGAAGCTTCACCGGCGCGACGCAGATGCACCGCGGCTACTTCGAGCGCGCGTCCAAGGGGACGCTCTTCCTGGACGAGGTCACCGAGATGCCGATCGAGCTCCAGGTGAAGCTCCTGCGCGTGCTCGAGACCGGCACGCTGGTCCGGGTCGGCGGCGACGAGCCGATCTCGGTCGACGTGCGCGTCATCGCGGCGAGCAACCGCTCCCCCGAGCAGGCGGTGAAGGACGGGAAGTTCCGTGAGGACCTCCTCTACCGTCTCAACGTGTTCCCGATTCTCCTGCCCCCGCTGCGGGATCGAAACGGCGACATCGAGCTCCTTGCGGAACACTTCCTCGCGCAGCTCAACCGTGAGGAGGGGGCCAACAAGAAGTTCAGCGGCGTCGCGCGGCGCCGGCTGAGCACCTATCAGTGGCCCGGGAACGTGCGCGAGCTCATGAACATCGTGCGCCGCGCATTCATCCTCGCGGAGGAATCGATCGAGCTGGAGGGCCTTCCGGTCGCCACACCCACCGGCCTCGGAGCCTCGGCGGGAGGCGCCGCCCCGGACGCGATTCGCGTGGGCATGTCCCTCGCGGAGCTGGAGCGCCACTTCATCCTCGCGACGCTCGAGCAGTACGGCGGGGACAAGCGGAAGGCGGCGGAAGTGCTCGGGATCAGCCTGAAGACCATGTACAACCGCCTCAACAACTACGCGGCCGCGGTCTGACGACGCGCGGCCGCGCCTTGGGCGGCCGCGCGCTCTTAGCGGAGCGCCACCTCCACCTCTCCTCGACGCTCCACCACGCTCACGTCCACCTTCGGACCGTTCCGGTCCAGGCGAAGGCTGACGCACGCGTCTCCAACGTTCAAGTTCCTGATATGGACCTCGTCGATGAACTCCGGGAGCGCTGGCCGGACCAGGATGAGCTGGCCTTGGGACGCGTCGACCCGAAGTCCGAGGCAGGCCTTGAGGAGGAGAAAGGGAGCCGCCGCCGCCCATGACTGCGGCGAGCACGCGACCGGGTAGAGCGTGGGCCCGGCGTCGCGCGTGCGGCCGAAGCCGCAATAGAGCTCCGGCGTTCTCCGCAGATCGAAGTGGAGGCTCGCCTCGAACAGCGCCGCGAGCACGCGGGTGGCGGCCTCGTGGAAGCCGTAGCGCGCGAATCCCGCCGCGATGATCGCGTTGTCGTGCGGCCAGACCGAGCCATTGTGGTAGGACATGGGGTTGTAGCGCGTCTCCCTGAGGGAGAGCGTCCGGACCCCCCAGCCGCTGAAGCTGTCCTCGGCCAGGAGCCCCTGCATGACGAGGGCGGCTCGGCTCTCGCTCGCGATGCCGGTATAGAGCGCGTGCCCCGCGTTCGACGCTCGGACGCGGCAGGGGCGCTTCGATCCATCGAGGGCGAGCGCGTAGGTGGCGATGTCCTCGCACCAGAAGGCCTCCTCGAACCGTCGCCGCACGAGCTCGGCCCGCCTCCTTAGCCGGCTCGGATCGCCGTTCATGCCGATGCGCTCCGCGATCGACGCGGCTGCCTCGAGCGCCGCGACCACGTAGGCCTGCACCTCGCACAGCGCGATGGGGGGCTCCGCCAGGTCGCCATTTGCGTGCATGACCGAGTCGAAGGAGTCCTTCCATCCCTGCTGCACCAGTCCGTCCTTGGAGGTGCGCGCGTATTCCACGAACCCGTCCCCGTCGGGGTCGCCGTCTCCCTCGATCCATTCGATCGCCCGCGCGACGTGGGGCCAGATCTCGCGCGCGTATGCGACGTCGCCGGTGCGATCGAGGTACGCCCCGGCCAGCATGACGAAGAGCGGCGTCGCGTCCACGCTGCCGTAGTAGCGCCCGAACGGGACCTCGCCGAGTGCGGCCATCTCGCCGCCGCGCGCTTCGTGGAGGATCTTGCCGGGCTGCGCGTCCCGAGCGGGATCGTATTCCGTCGCCTGGTTCGCCGCGAGGTAGTTGAGGACGCCGCGCGCGATCTCGGGGGCGATCCAGAGGGTCATGAGCGCGGTCCAGATTCCATCCCTTCCGAAGGGCGTGCTGAACCACGGCACGCCCGCGTAGGGATAGGGGCCCTGCGGCGTCCGGGTGACCATCATGTGGAGATCCGCGATCGAGCGCTCGACCCAATCGTTGAAGGCCGGATTCGAGGTCACGATCGTGGTGTCCCGCGAGAGGCTCGATGCCAGATCGGCCTGCCGCTTCTCGAGCGCTCCGCGGAAGGGGAGCGGTCCCGGCGTGAGCCGGTCGCTGATCTCGCACCGGGTGGTGGTGACGAGCACCCAGGGCTCGTGCGGCGCGAGGAGGAGCGCAAAGACGGACTCCGACCCCGACTGCGATTGGGGTGGCTCGGAGAAGGCGACGTGGGTGACACGGCGGCGATCGTCGAGGCCGTCGTACGCGAATTCCATGCCTTGGGCGGTGCAGACAACCGGCGCGCGGCGACCGCTCCGCGCGCGGTGCGTGCCGCGCACTTCGAAGATGTCGGCGAAATCCGCGTCCAGATGGATGGAGAGGTCGAGGGTGACCGGCCTCTGACCGTGATTGACGAGCCGCAGCTGATCGTACGCGATTCCGTTCCACAGGAAGACCTCGCGGCAGAGGTGAATCGTTCCGCGTGGAACGACGGCGCCGTCCTCCCCGGGAAGATCGGGATTCGTGAGATCCACGAGGAGCCGCGTGTTGTCCCGGCTCAGGGTGGAGCTCAAGAGGAGGGGACGGTGCTGCGCCAGCGAGATGCCGAGGCGGGACAGGAACCGCGTGCCGTCGTAGTAGAAGCCGAGCTCGCCGAAGCCCTGGGGCGCGAGCTCTCCGAAGCGGTCGAGCACGGCGAAGAAATCGTCGTGCTTGAGCACGCGGGTGCGATCGTCGATTCGCGACGAGCTGGCCAGGATGTAGTAGCGATCCTGGATCTGGATTACGTCATCGACACCGGTTCGCATGCCCTTCGCGCGCGCTCCTCGATTTGGCGCGCGTAGAGCTCCGCGTAATCGCGCGCCATGCGGTCGGCCGTGAAGCGCCGCTCGAACTCGATCCGGACGGCCCCGCGATCGAGGGTCGAGACCCGCTCCACCGCCCGGACCGCTTCCGAGACCTCGCCCACCACGAAGCCGGTGAGCCCGTTCTCCACCACCTCACGCACGGAGCCGCCCGCAAACGCGATCACGGGCGTGCCTCGCGCCATCGCCTCGATCATCACGAGCCCGAACGGCTCGGGCCAATCGATGGGGAAGAGGAGCGCGAGCGCATTCCCCAGGAACGCGTCCTTGTCCTCCTCGGCGATCTCGCCGATGAAATCGATGTCGGGATTCCCGAGAAGAGGGCGCACCACATCCTCGAAATACTCGCGATCGGCCGCGTCCACCTTGGCCGCGATCTTGATCGGCAGACCCACGCGATGCGCGATCTGGATGGCGCGGTCCACACGCTTTTCCGGGGACACGCGCCCCACGAACGCGAGATAGCGGCCGGGATTCGGGTAGAGCCTCGCGATTCCGGCCGGGATGCCGTGGTGGATCGTGGCCCGCCAGTTGGCGCGCGGGATGGGCTCGCGCTGCGCGTCCGATATCGAGACCAGCGGCATGTCCGCATACTCGCGGTAGAGCGGCACGAGATCCGGCAGGTCGAGGCGCCCGTGGAGCGTGGTCAGGGTCGGCGTGCGAGACCGGCGCGAGAGCGGAAAGTGGAGGTAGTCGCAGTGAAAGTGGATGAGGTCGAAGCGATCCTGCTGCGCGAACACCTTTTCGATCATCAGGACATGGTGCGCGAGCGGATCGCGACAGCGGTTGTCCAGCCGGATCGCGCGTGGCGTGACCGGGACCAGGCGCGCCGACGTGCGCGAGTCGCCGCTCGCGAACAGGGTCACGTCGTGCCCCTGCGCCATGAGCTCTTCCGTGAGGTAGCTGACCACACGCTCCGTTCCTCCGTATCGGCGCGGAGGGACGGATTCGTAGAGAGGTGAAACCTGCGCGATGCGCAGCCGCTCGCCTGCTGGATGGGCATTCACGATTCTCGGGAATAGCAGGCACCGTGCCGGAGGCCCTCCATGGGGGGATCCTCTCGGCTCGCAGGAGGATGCGCGTGTAGGTTTGGAGATCCGCGCGGAAGGCATTGCACAAACCTCGTAGAACGATCCGGCGGATATTGCCTAGGAATCGATTCTCGAAGCGTCCGCTCGTCATGGCACGAACTCTGCGACAGCCACTCGGGGTCCGGTGCGCGCGACGGGCTGCGCGCGCGTTCGACCGGACTGGGGGATGGAGCAACACAACCAGCGAGAACACGACGCAGCCCGGAGGTTGCATCCATGCCGCGATACGGACAAGCCGCGCAGAAGTCAGTCGAGCGCGCGATGCACAAGAAGAAGCAAGGAACGCTGAAGAGTGGGAGAAGCCATGCGACGGTGAAGAGCCGGAAGCAGGCGATCGCGATCGGCTTGAACGAGGCGCGCGAGAAAGGCGCCAAGGTTCCGCGGTCGCCCAAGCGGAAATAGAGCTCATCCCGACCCGTTCGGCGGGAAGGGGACCAAGGAGGTTCGACGTGTCCAAGCTAGTCACTGGGATCTTTCAGTCTCGAGAAAGCGCAGAGCTCGCGAGCGAGGAGCTCATTCGCTCCGGCTTCGCGCCCGAAGACATCAGCCTTCTCGTTTCCGAGACCACGCACGGACGGGAGTTCGCGGTGAAGCAGGCGACGAAGGCGCCCGAGGGGGCGGCCACGGGCGCCGCCGTCGGCGGCGTGCTCGGAGCGGTGGCCGCGGGGCTCGCGGCTGTCGCCACCATCTCGGTACCGCCGCTCGGGTTCCTGGCGGCCGGTCCGCTCGTAGCGGCGCTCGCAGGACTCGGCGCGGGCGGCGCAGCCGGAGGGCTGATCGGGGCCCTGACGGGGCTCGGCATTCCGGAGAACGAGGCGAAGTTC
>DATEOQ010000115.1:0-7871 GCA_035273905.1 Candidatus Eiseniibacteriota bacterium
TGCGATGGTCTCCGTGGATCGCGGGGATCGTCTTCAACGTGCTCATGTTCTGGTGGATCGTCCGGCTGCCGGTCCACGCCATGACCCATCCCTGGATCATCTGGCCCGCCCTCGGCGCGCTCGGCCTCTACCTGGGGCTCTACTTCGCGCTCTTCGGATGGGCGGTGCGGTTCCTCCAGCGGCGACTCGGCGTGTCCATCCTCTTCGTCGCGCCATTCGTCTGGACCGTGACCGAGTGGGCGAAGTCCTCGGGTCCGCTCGGCTGTCCCTGGGGCAACCTCGGCTACGCGCTCGCGCGAGAGCCCGCGTGGATCCAGGGAGCGTCCGTGGCGGGCGCCCCCGGGCTCACGTTCTGGATCGTGTCGGTGAACGCGCTCGTTGCGGGATCCGTCGTCGCGCGGCGCTGGCCGTCGCGCGTGGCGTGCGTCCTGCTCGCTACGGCCGCGCTCGTGATCCCGGTCCGGTGGGGGACGGAGCGCCTTCGCGAGCACCCCACGGCGCCCCTCACGCGCGTCGCGCTCGTGCAGCCGAACACCCCGAGTGACGTGAAGTGGAATCCCGCGGCGCAGGACTCGGTCGTGGGGGCGCTCTTCGACGGCGCGCGCCAGGCCGCCGCCGCGACCCCTCGCCCCGATCTCGTGATCTGGCCCGAGACCTCGCTTCCATTCTACGTACGCCTGGAGCCGGTCAAGCTCCTCCGCTTCCTAAACCTGGTGAAGGAGATCGGCGTTCCCATCCTCGCCGGCTATCCCGACGCGCGCCTCTCCACCGGAGGCACCGCGCTCACGTACAACGCCGCCGGTCTCGTGCGTCCGAACGGAACGTTCGCGGCGCAGTACGAGAAAATGCATCTCGTCCCGTTCGGCGAGCGGATCCCGTTCCAGGAAGTGATGCCGTTCCTCGGCAAGATCGACCTCGGTCAGGCGGAGTGGACGCCGGGCACGGATCCGGTCGTCTTCAGCGGCGGCGGCGGGACCTTCGGCGTGATGATCTGCTTCGAGTCCATCTTCCCGAACCACGCGCGCATGCTCGCGCTGGAGGGAGCGCAATACCTCGTCAACATCACGAATGACGAATGGTTCGGGAAGACGGCCGGCCCCGTGCAGCACGCGGACATGGCGATCCTCCGATCCGTGGAGCTGGGGCGCTCCACCGCCCGATGCGCCAACACGGGGATCTCGATGTTCGTCGATCCCTATGGCCGCGTCTCCGGCTCGACGCCTCTGTTCGAGCGCGCGATCACGGAGGGAGTCGTCCCTGCGCCGCTCTCGCACACGCTCTGGCTGGAATGGGGCGACTGGATCACCATGGTTTCGATCGCCGTGACCGCGATCCTGCTCGCGGTGGGCTGGTTCCGTCCCATCCAGCGGCTCGAACCGCCGCACACCGCGCGGGAGTGGCGCTGAGCGTTGACAGGGGCCGGGGAAGCGGCTAGAGTGACGCCTCAGGTGGGGTGCCGGACGTCGGCGCTCCCCTCCAGGCCCAGAGGAAACGCAATCCGGTGCCCGGCTCTCCCGAGACCGATCGTCTCTCGCCATCCCGCACCACGATGCGCGCGGTCCATCCCGCGGCGCTCCTTCTCGCCTGTCTCGCCGCTGGTCTCGCCATCGCCCTCACCGGCTCCATGCCCGCGCTCGCCGTCGCCGCCGTTCTCTTTCTGTCGCTCACGCTCCGTGCGGAGCGGAAGACGCTGGCCGCCGAGACACCGCTCCTCGCGATCGCGCTGATCGTCTTCGCCGCGCACACGCTCTTGTCGGGCGTTCCGGTGCGCCAGGCGATCGGTCCCGCGGCCAGGATCGCGCTCCGGCTCCTCGCGCTCCTCTACCTGCTTCGGTGGGCCGCTCGGACCTTCCTCGGCGGCGCGGCCCGCTGGGCGCTCTCGCTCGAGCTTCCGCGTCGTCCGCGGTGGCTTCTCCACCTCCTGGAGAGCGGCCGGCATGCCCTGACCCTGACCCCCCGCGCCATCCGCGAGGCGGAGCACCAGCACCTGGCCCTGCGCGCTCGCGGGCTGCGCTCCGGCAAGGGCTTGGGGGGGCGGGCCCGATACCTGGCGGCATGGGTGCTCCCGTTCCTGGGAACCATGCTCCGGCTGGGGGAATCCTATGAAGAGGCGCTCCTGGCGCGGGGTTACGTCCTCGGAGGGGCCCGGAGGAGCGGTCAGGTCCTGGTCTGGGGTCTTCCGGAGGTCATGGTGCTGGCTCTGGGCGCGCTCACGGCCGCGGCGCTCCTCCGTGGCGTCTGAGCGGCGTGTTGCGACCTTTCGTCTGGGGGTGGAATACGACGGCACCGGGTTCCATGGGTGGCAGATCCAGCGGTCGCATCGCTCGGTGCAGGGCGATCTCGAAGCCGCGCTCGGCCGGCTCGCGGGGGAGCCGGTGCGCGTGACCGGAGCGGGGCGGACCGACGCGGGTTGCCACGCGGCGGGCCAGGTGGCCAGCGCCACGCTGAAGACGCGGCTCGACGCCGCGGGGTTGCAGACCGCGCTCAACGCGCTCCTGCCCTCGGATGTACGTGTGGTCGAAGCCGCGGAAGCCAAGCCGACGTTCCACGCGAGGTTCGATGCGACACGGCGGGCGTACCGCTATCTCGTCGAGCCCCGCGCTTCGGCGCTGCGCGCCCGCTACGCATGGCTCAAGAGGGTGCGCGTGGGCGTAGAGGCGCTGAACGAAGCGTCGCGTCCGCTCCTCGGTCGGCACGATTTCACGTCGTTCTCGCGCCAGGGATCGGACTCGGACGAGCGGCCGGTCTGCGCGGTCGCGCGCGCGCGATGGAGCGGCAAGCACGGCCGGATGCGATTCGACATCGAATCGGACCGGTTTCTCTACACGATGGTGCGCCGCATCGTGTCGAGCGTGATCCGGGCGGCCGAGGACGGCTCGGGCGCCGCGCAGGTGCGGGCGATTCTCGCGGGGCGCGACCGGCGTCTCGCGGTGCCGCCCGCTCCGGCGCACGGTTTGTATCTGATGCGAGTCAAGTATCCCCGCGTGGGATGGATCCCGAAGGAGCCTCTCGATGTCCCAGCCTGAGATCGAAACGCCGGTCCGTCGCTGGACCCGCACCATGGCCCCGCTTTCGGCGGGGGTAGTGATCGGCCTCGTCGTCCTGGTCGGCCTCCTCGTGCTCGCTCCCAAGCACAAGGCGGGCCTCGCCGACACCGAGAACGCGCCGACCGCGGCCGCGAAGCCTGCTGCGGCGCCCGCCGCGGGGGCGAATTCGGCCCCGGCCGCCCTCGACAACACCCGCCGCACCGCGATCGTGGAGGCCGCCGAGCGGGTCGGTCCGGCCGTCGTCACGCTGAGCGTCGTCCAGACGCGCGTCGTGTCCACGGCGCCCGGGGACTTCTTCGAGCCTTTCTTCCGCGACATGATCCCGCAGTACCGCTATCGCGAGCAGATCCCGAGCATGGGCTCGGGCTTCATCATCTCGAAGGATGGCTACGTGCTCACGAACGAGCACGTGGTGCACGGCGCCGACAAGATCACCGCGATCCTTCCGGACGGCCGCAACCTGACGGGCCGGCTCGTGGGCGCCCATCCGCAGTACGACCTCGCGATCGTGAAGATCGACGGCAAGAACCTGCCGACGGCGCCGCTCGGAACCTCGAACGACCTCATGGTGGGCGAGTGGGCCATCGCCATCGGGAATCCCTTCGGGTTCCTGCTCAACGACACGCAGCCCACCGTCACGGCGGGGGTGGTCAGCGCCACGCGCCGCGACATCAAGGCGCAGGCGCAGAGTGCGGGCATCTACAAGAACATGATCCAGACCGACGCGGCCATCAATCCGGGCAACTCCGGCGGGCCGCTCGTGAACGCGAAGGGCGAGGTGATCGGCGTCAACACGTTCATCTTCACGAAGAGCGGCGGTTCCGAGGGCATCGGCTTCGCCATTCCCATCGACGCCGCCAAGCACGTGGTCGACGAGATCATCAAGTACGGGCGGGTGCGGAATGTCTGGATCGGCGTGGCCACGTGGGAGCTCACGCCGTACGTGGCCGAGCGCCTCCAGACGACCGACCGGAAGGGGCTCTACGTGGCGACGGTCGACAAGGGGAGCCCCGCCGACAGGGCTGGGGTCCGCGTGGGGGACATCATCCGCAAGGTCAACGGGACCGAGGTGAGCGATGGCAACGAGGCCTACCGGGTGATCTTCGGCGCGGGCGTCGGCGACACGATCGGGCTCACGCTCGAGCGGGAAGGAAAGCTCTTCACCGTGAAGCTCCTTCTCGCGGAAGCGCCCGACGGAGGAGGGGAGTAACGGTGGCGACCGAAGGGGGTACGGTCCGATGATCGAGCGGTACTCGCGGCCGGCGATGGCCGCGCTCTTCGACGACGCGGCCCGCTACCGCACGTGGCTCGAGGTGGAGATCGCGGCCGCCGAGGCGATGGAGCGGAAGGGGGACGTGCCGCGCGGCGCCACCGCGCGGATCCGGGAGCGCGCCCGCGTGGACGCGAAGCGCGTCGACGAGCTGGAGCGGACGCTGCGCCACGACGTGATCGCCTTCCTCACGCAGGTGGGGGAGACGGTCGGCGAGGACGCCCGCCATCTCCACCTCGGCATGACCTCGTCGGATCTCGTCGACACGGCTCTCGCCCTCACGCTCGTGCGCGCGACGGATCTCCTCACGCGCGAGGTCGAGGGACTCCGCCAGGCCGCGCGCGATCTCGCGGTGCGCACGCGGGACCTACCGATGGTGGGGCGCACGCACGGCATTCACGCCGAGCCGATCACGTTCGGTCTCAAGGTGCTCGTCTGGTACGAAGAGCTGGGGCGCGCTCTGGGCCGGCTCGCCCGGGCCCGCGACGCCATCGCGGTCGGGAAGCTCTCCGGCGCGGTCGGCACGCACGCGCACCTGAGCCCCGAGCTCGAGGAAGAGGTGCTGGGCTCGCTCGGACTGAAGCCCGAGCCGGTCTCGACGCAGGTCGTGCAGCGGGACCGCCACGCGGAGCTCCTGACCGCGATCGCGCTCCTCGGCGCGTCGCTCGAGAAGATCGCGATGGAGATCCGTCATCTGCAGCGCACGGAGGTGCTGGAGGCCGAGGAGCCGTTCCGCGAAGGGCAGAAGGGATCCTCGGCGATGCCGCACAAGCGGAATCCCGTGAACTGCGAGCGCGTCTGCGGGCTCGCGCGGATCCTCCGCGCGAACGCGCACGCGGGGATGGAGGACGTGGCGCTCTGGCACGAGCGGGACATCAGCCATTCGAGCGTGGAGCGTGTGATCCTGCCCGATTCGTTCCTGCTCGCCGACTTCATGACGGCGCAGATGAAGGAGATCGTTTCGGATCTCCGGATCTACCCCGAACGGATGCGCGCCAATCTCGATCTCACGCGCGGCCTCGTCTACTCGCAGCGCGTCCTCCTCGCCCTCACGACCGCGGGGATGTCGCGCGAGGCGGCCTACGCCGCGGTGCAGGGGCACGCGATGGAGGCCTGGCGGGGCGGGCCGGATCTCAAGGCGCGCCTTCTCGCCGATTCCGCGGTCACCAAGGTGCTCGACAAGGCGCAGCTCGAAGCACTCTTCGAGCCCGACTACTACCTTCGCCATGTGGAGCGGATCTTCGACCGCGTCCTGGGAGCGCCCGTTGCCGCCGGCCACTGACACCTCCGCGCTTCCGCTGACCGGCGCCGACGACGCGACGATCCGCCGCATCATGGCCGACGAAGGGCTTCGCCTGGCGCCGGGCGAGGTTCGGCGGATGCTCGAGCTCCTGAAGCGCGATCCCACCCGCGTGGAGGCGACGATCTTCGACACGATGTGGAGCGAGCACTGCTCGTACAAGTCGAGCCGGTGGGCGCTCAAGGCGTTCCTGCCGACCCAGAGCCCCGACGTGATCCTGGGCCCCGGCGAGGACGCGGGCGTGGTTCGCCTCGGCACGCACGCGGGCGTCTCGTACGCGCTCGTCATCGCGCACGAGAGCCACAACCACCCGTCGCAGGTGGTGCCGGTCGAAGGGGCCGCGACGGGCATCGGCGGCATCGTGCGCGACGTGAACTGCATGGGGGCCGAGGTGATCGGCGTGCTCGACGCGCTCCGCTTCGGCGATCCCGAGGGGCCGCGCGCGAGCGGCGTGCGCGAGATCGTGCGGGGCGTCGTGGACGGCATCTGGCAGTACGGAAATCCGCTCGGCGTTCCGAACCTGGGGGGCGACGTCTTCTTCTCGGATCGGTACGACGAGAACTGTCTCGTGAACGTGGTGGCGCTGGGCCTGGTCCGCGAGGACCGCGTGGTGCGGAGCCGTGTCCCCGAAGCCGCAGCGCGCGAGCCCTACGTGCTCGTGCTCGTGGGCAAACCGACCGACGAGACCGGATTCGGCGGCGCTTCCTTCGCGTCCGCCATCCTCGAGCAGGACGCGCCCGAGCAGCGGGGGCACGTGCAGGTGCCGGACCCCTTCCTGAAGCGCGTGCTCTTCGAGGCGAACCGCGCGGCGCTCGAGTGGCTCTTCCAGCAGGGGGCGCCCTTCGGCTTCAAGGACCTGGGCGCGGGTGGCATCGCGTGCGCGTCCTCGGAGCTCGCGGCGGCCGGCGGGTTCGGCATGGACGTGGATCTCGATCTCGTGCCCACGCCGCGTGGCGAGTACCCGCCGGAGGTGATCGCCTGCTCGGAGACGCAGGAGCGGTTCGCGCTCGTCGTTCCGGAGCGACTCGCCCCCAAGCTCCTCTCGATCTACAACGACGACTATGCGCTCCCGGGGGTGTACGACGGCGCGCGCGCCGCGGTGATCGGACGCGTGCGGAAGGATCCATCCTATCGGATCCTGCGCCATGGCCAGGCCGTGTGCGACGCCCACGTCGAGGTGATCACGGCGGGCATCGAGCATCGCCGCGCGGAGCGCCCTCGCACCGTCACGACGTCCGCGGCGCCTGCGCTTCAGGTCCAGGATCACGGCGCGTTCGTTCGCCGGCTGATCGCATCCCCCAATCTCGGCTCGCGCGATCCGATCGTTCGCTACTACGACACCGAGGTGCAGGCGCGCATGGCCGTGCGCGCGGGGGAGGCGGACGCTTCCGTGCTCGTCCCCGTGCCCGGGGCGCCGTTCGGCGCCGCCATCACGGTCGACGGCAATCCCTGGTACGTCGCGGCCGATCCCTACTGGGGCGCGGCGCACGTGGTGTACGAAGCGCTGCGAAATCTCGTGGCCGTCGGAGCGCGTCCCATCGCGCTGACCGACTGCCTCAATTTTGGCAACCCCGAGGACCCGGAGGTTTTCGACGAGTTCGTCCGGGCGGTGAAGGGTCTGGGCGACGCGGCCCGCGCCTTCGGGCCCGACGGCGAGACTCCGGTCCCGATCGTCTCGGGAAACGTCTCCTTCTACAACGAGTCCTCGACCGGACGGTCCATCGAGCCGTCCCCGATCGTGGCCGCACTCGGCGTGCTCGACGACTACGCCGTCGCCGTGAGCTCGGGGCTCAAGCGGGCCGGCGCGACGCTCCTCCTCAGCGGACCGCGGCAGTCAGCGATGGGTGCATCGCAAGCCCAGTATCTGATTGCGGGAGAGAAGGGTGGGGCGCTTCCCTCGCTCGATTTCGAGGCGGAGCGCCGGCGCCTTCACGTGGTGGGGGAGGCCGTGCGCCGCGGCCTCGTGCTCGCGTGCCACGACGTCTCCGACGGCGGCCTCGCGATGGCGGCGTTCGAGATGGCCCTCGGCGGTTGGAGTGCTATGGGGCTCGGCCTCGAGCTTCGGATTCCGGACGCGGAAGGAGTCCCGATGGAGGCGCGTCTCTACGGCGAGACGCCAGGCTTCCTCCTCGAGGTCGCACCGGAGCGCGAGCGCGAGGTGGCCGAGCTCTTCCGGAAGGCGGGCGTCGATCTCGCGTCCATCGGCTCGACCTCGGCCGGGCCGCGTCTTCGAATCGTGACCCAGGGATCGACC
>DATEOQ010000116.1:0-2065 GCA_035273905.1 Candidatus Eiseniibacteriota bacterium
GGACCAGGACGTGCTGAACGCGGATCAGCTCGACCCTACGGTCGGCCTGGATGCCGGCGGCCATGTGGTCGTGCTGTGGAGCGACACGCGCTCGGTCTCGAGCGGCGCGGATATCGTGGGACGGGTGTTCGCGATCACGCCGACGCCGGTGCTGGATCCGGAGCCCCCGCCGTCACCCGAGCCCTTGCCCGCTCCGCTCGCCTTCCGTATCGGACCGGCGTCGCCGAATCCGTTCTCGGGCGCGCTCGCGATTCCCATCGAGCGGCCGGGCGCCATGGGACGACAGCTCCGGGTGCGCGTGGTGAACGTGCGCGGGGAGCTGATCCGGACCTTGTACGATGGACCGATGGGATCCGATCGTGCCCTGATCCGCTGGGATGGCAGGGATGCGAGGTCGAATCAGGCGGGGAGCGGCGTCTACTGGATCGTCGCCGAATCGGGAGGAGAGCGCCGTGCGGTGCGCGTCGTCCAGCTTCGCTAACGCCGTCGCCTCGGCGGCATTCTTCGCGACGGTGACGCTCGCCTCCGCGCCGGCGATGGCCGCCGTCGGGGGATCCGCGTCGGCCGAAGGGTGGAATCGCGAAACGCTCCGCACGCTCGCGCGCCCGCAAGGCGTCCGTGTGATCGAAGGAGTGAGCGGCGATCCGAAGACCACCGTCGACGCGCTCGAGCGCGCGGGCTATCACGTCGATGTCGCCGTCCTTCCGTCCACGTTCTTCGTCCGCGAGCGCGGATCGCGCCGCGCGCTGCCCGCCGGACTGGTGGAAGTGACAGCGGCGGCGGAGGCTTCGGCGTCGGTTGCGCCGACCGCGGCTCCGTCGGTCTCCGGGGATCCGGACTTCGATCCGTTCCAGGGGCGTGAGGACATGCTGCCGCCCCTCGATCGAACCGGGATCGACGGGCCAGGGCCTGGGCCGAACGCCGCGTCGCCCATGCCGGACGGCCTCCCGCACGGAGCTCGCTGGACCGACACGAGCGAATTCATGATGGGGCGCGTCGCGGTGGAGCTCATCTTCCCCGAATCGGACGGCAGCATCGACGCGAACCTCTACGACTGGACGCCGGCGCTCCGCGACTCGGTCGTACGATCCGCGGCGCGCGGGCTCCTCAAGTGGACCGCGTTCGCCGCGGCCCACGACGTCCCGCTCACGTATCTCATCGAGGTCCGCGCGTCGTTGCCGACGGGCTACGAGCCCATCTCGCGAACGACGAGCCAGGAGCTGGACTGGATCCGCGAGACGCTCAAGCCGCTCGCGGGCTACGGAACGGATGCGGAGAAGGAGGCCTACGACGTCGCGAACGCGGCGCGCGCGCGGCTCGGGGCGCACTGGGGGACCCTCATCGTGGCGGTACAGAACGACACCGATCCCGACGGCGCGTTCCCGGACGGTTTCATCGCCCACGCGAACCTGGGCGGTCCGTGGCTCGTCCTGCCGATCAACAACACGAACACGCGGAGTGCGGCGCTCGACTACTACGTCGAGCACGAGATGACGCACCTCTTCTGGGCGCTGGACGAGTATCCATCGAACGCCGCCTGGTGGTCGTGCACGCTCACGACGGGCTATTTCGGCTGGCCCAACTCCAACTCGGTGATCCCGGCGCCGAAGTACTGCGGCCAGGACGATCGCTGTGTGATGAAGGGAAACTATCCGGACAGTCTCTGCACATCGACCATGGGCTCGATCGGGTGGGTCGACCGGGACCATTCGGGGATCCTCGATCTCTACGAAACCCGGCCCTCGGTCCGGACCGACTCGCTCCACTACGGCAACGTGCCCGGCTTACCGATCCACGTCACGGGCACGGCCGGGGACGTCGCGTTCCCGAACGCGAATCCCTTCCTCTTCGGGGCTGGGGATTCGATTACCATCGCTACCATCGACTCGCTCTGGTACCGGCTGGACGGCGGTCCCTGGGCCACGCTTCCCTCGGACGACGGCACGATGGACGAAGGAGCGGAGCGCTTCTCGCTCACCTTCAACCTGCCGGTGGGGGACCACGTGGTCCAGTTCCGGGCGGTCAACTCGAGCAACCGGTCGCAGCTCGTTCCCGACAGCGTTGT
>DATEOQ010000117.1:0-2347 GCA_035273905.1 Candidatus Eiseniibacteriota bacterium
GCGCGTCCCGCTCGAGCACCACGTCGTTGTTGAGGAGGAGCACCGAGGCCGCCCCCGCCTCGAGCGCACGCTTGAGCCCCGCGTTCACGCCACCGGCAAACAGCCGGTTCTCGCCGAGCGCGAGAACTTCGACCTCGGGAAACTCGGCGCGCGCCCGATCAGGAGTCCCATCGCTCGATCCGTTGTCGACGAGGAGCGTGTGCTCGGGCGCGGGATCGAGAGCGCGGAGCGAGGTCAGGCACTCGCGCGTCGCCTCCCACTCGTTGAAGGCGAGGACCACCGCCCAGACCGCGCTCACGTGCACGCTCCGGCCAGGCTGACGAGCGCGTCCACGAGGGACTCCCAGCTGAACCGGGCGCGGGTGCGCTCCACGCCGTCCTTGAGCCTCGGGCCGAGATCCTCGTCCGCAAAGCGCTCGATGGCGCGGGCGAGATCGTCGGGCGACTCGGGTGCGACGAGGAGTCCGGACACGCCGTCCTCGACCACGTCCTCGAGCCCGCCCGTGCGGGTCGCGATCACCGGTACGCCGGCCCCGAACGCCACCTGCGCGATGCCCGAACCGGTCGCGGACCGGTACGGGAGCACCACGAGATCCGCCGCGGCCATGTACGTTCCCACCTCTTCGTTCGGCACGTAGCGATCCACGACGGTGATCTTCGCGCCAAGCGCGGGATCGTCGAGCCACGCCGCGTACCGGTCGCGCGGCTCGTAGAACTCTCCCACGAGGAAGAGCCGGTCCCATGAATCCGGGCGCGCACGGCGCAGCGCTTCCAGGAGATCGGCAAGGCCCTTGTAGGGACGCACGTACCCGAAGAAGAGGAGCACGCGCCCGCTCGCCCCGATCCGCGCGCGCGCTTCGTCGCGCGACGGAGCCCCGCGGTGGAAGATCTCGTACGACGGATGCGGGTGCACGCGGATGGGACGTCCGTGCGCGCGCGGCGTCAGGCGCGCCGCCTCGGCGCGCGCGTGGACCAGGAAGCCGTCCGCCGCGCCGAGCCCGTAGGAGGCGAGCGCGTGATCCAGCGGCGTCGCCTCGTGCGGCTCCACGTTGTGACAGAGAAAGATCCGCTTCGGCCGCGTGCCGCGGCGCGCGCGGCGTGCGGCCGTTCCGAGGGACGGACCGAAGAAGGGATGCCACCAGGGGACCACGAGGAGGTCGGGCGCCAGGGCGCGTAGGCGGTCGCCCGCGGCATACCAGGTGATCGGGTTCACGCTGTCGAGGAGCGGCTCGGGTTTCACCGGAGGCTCGATCGCTTCTGCACTTGCGTCGAATTGCGTGGTGCCGGGGAAGAACAACGATGGGTAGAGACGGCTGAAGGAGATGACGTGGGTTTCGTGGTCCTTCGCGAAGGCGCGCGCAAGGAGGGTGCTGTAGTGGGCGATGCCGCCGCGGTGGGGGTAGGTCGGACCTAGGAGGGCGACCTTCATCTCATGCGATCCGAGGCGTCCGCACCGCCGCGGCATGCGTTCCGACCCGTGCTTCGCACGGGTCGCTAGAAAGACTCCCGTATCTCATACCGCGGCTCCTCCGCCCTCGTCCCGGCGATCAGCTCGCCGAGGAAGCCGAGCGAGAGGAACTGGATGCCCATGATGACAAGGACGAGGCCGAAGAGGAGCGCGGGGCGCACGTGGAGTCCGTGGCCGAGGAACCAGGGCCACACGGTCGCGATCGTCACGAGGCCGCCGACGAGAGCGAACGTGACGCCGATGCGCCCGAAGAGATGGAGCGGACGCGTGCTGCTCGTGGCCATGAACTGGACGGCCATCAGGTCCAGGAATCCGTTCAGGAAGCGCGACATGCCGAACTTGGACGTGCCGTGGAGTCGCGGGTGGTGGACCGTGCGGATCTCGCCCACCTTGAATCCCTGGTTGTGCGCGAGCACCGGGATGAACCGGTGGAGCTCGCCCCGGAGCTTGACCGAGCGCACCACTTCCTGGCGGTACGCCTTGAGCCCGCAGTTCATGTCGTGGAGCGAGACGCCGCTCACCGCCGCCGTGACGGCGTTGAAGAGCTTGGACGGGACCGTCTTCATGATGGGGTCGCGGCGATTCTGCTTCCACCCCGACACGAGGTCGTAGCCCTCGTCGAGGGCTGCGAGAAGTCGCGGGATCTCCGCCGAATCATCCTGGAGATCGCCGTCCATGGTCACGACCGTCCGGCCGCGGGCCTCCGCGAATCCCACCGAGAGCGCCGCCGACTTGCCGAAGTTCCTCCGAAACCGGATGCCCCGGAGTCCGGGCGTGGACAGACGCATCCGGCGCACTTCGTCGAACGTGCCGTCGCTCGATCCGTCGTCGAGCACCAGGATCTCGTACGAGAGCTCGAGCGGCGCGAGATCCTGAACCA
>DATEOQ010000118.1:0-3363 GCA_035273905.1 Candidatus Eiseniibacteriota bacterium
CGCGGCGAAACCGCCGCGGACCGCGGCGCGCACGCCGGTCTCGATGGTCTCCTTCTCCTCCTGCCCGGGCTCGCGCAGGTGGACGTGGATGTCGACGAGACCGGGACAGACGATCGCGCCCTTCACGTCGACAATCTGCACGTCCTTCCGCGCGCGAAGCGCGGCGGGAGCGTCCTCGCCGAGGCCGGCGATCTTCCCCTGATCGATCCAGAGATCCTGCGCGCGGTCGATGCCGCGCGCGGGATCCAGGATCCTACCGCCGCGGAGACAGAGTGGGCTCGTCATGGCTCTTCGTTGCCTCCACGGTGGGGGTTTCGGCCGGAGCCTCCGGGGCTTCGGAGCGCCCCGCGAGGAGATAGAGCACCGCCATGCGCACGGCGACGCCGTTCGTGACCTGCTGGAGGATCACCGAGTGCTCGCCATCCGCAACGTCCTGCGCGATCTCGACGCCCCGGTTCATGGGACCGGGATGCATCACGGTCACGTCGGGGCTGGCGCGGCGGAGCCGCTCGCGCGTGACGCCGTAGACGCGGGCGTACTCGCGGAGCGAGGAGTAGAGGGAGCCGCGCTGGCGCTCGAGCTGGATGCGGAGGATGTTCACGACGTCCGATCCCTCGATCGCCTCGTCCACGCTCTTGGCCACGCGGACGCCGAAGCGCTCCACCTCGGCCGGCATCATGGTGGGCGGTCCCGCGATCGTCACCTCCGCGCCCAGCTTGGTGAGCCCCCAGATGTTGGAGCGCGCCACGCGGCTGTGCATCACGTCACCGATGATCGCGACCTTGAGCCCCGCAACGCGGCCGCGCTGCTCGCGCATGGTGTAGATGTCGAGGAGCCCCTGGGTCGGATGCTCGTGCGTGCCGTCGCCGGCGTTGATGACGCCGGCCTCGAGGTGCCGCGCGAGATAGTGGGGCGCGCCCGAGGCCTGGTGGCGGACCACCACGAGGTGGATCCCCATGGCCTCGATGTTCCGAGCGGTGTCGCGGAGGGTCTCGCCCTTGGACACGCTGGAGCCGCTCGTCTGGAAGTTCACGGTATCCGCGCTCAGCCTCTTCTCCGCCAGCTCGAACGAGAGCCGCGTGCGCGTGCTGTTCTCGAAGAAGAGGTTGGCCGCCGTCATGCCGCGGAGCGGCGGCACCTTGGGAATCGGCCGGTCCAGCACCTCGCGGAACGTCCGCGCGGTGTCGAGGATCCCTACGATCTCCTGGGCGTTGAGATCCTCGAGTCCGAGCAGGTCCTTCTTGCCGCCGATCATGTGAGAACCTCCCCGATCGAGACGCCGTCGTGGCGGTCGATCTCCTCGAGCTTCACCATCACCACCTCGCGCTTCGAGGTGGGCACGTTCTTGCCGACGAAGTCGGCGCGGATCGGAATCTCGCGGTGGCCGCGGTCCACGATGACCGCGAGGCGGATGGCGCGCGGACGGCCGAGGTCGATCAGCTCGTCGAGCGCGGCGCGCGCGGTGCGGCCGGTGTAGAGGACGTCGTCCACCAGCACCACCACCTTGCCGTCGATGTCGACTGGAATATCGGTCGGGCCCACGACGGGCTGGTGGTCGATGGTCTGGAGGTCGTCCCGGTAGAGCGTGATGTCGAGCGCTCCCACGGGCAGATCGACCCCTTCGAACTCCTTGATCTTGGCTGCGATGCGCTGCGCGAGGGGATAGCCGCGGCGCCGGATGCCGGCCAGGACCAGGCCCTCCGTGCCGCCGTTCTTCTCGATGATCTCGTGCGCGATTCGCGTGATGGCGCGGCGAAGTCCCTCGCCATCGAGGATCTCGGCCTTCTCGCGTACGGCTTCCACGGATTCGCCGGTGGGCATGCGTCCATCCCGTTCCGGGACTGAGGCAAGGGGGTGCTCGGAGGCGAGCCCCTTTCTAGTCTCTCGGAACTAGTTTGAAGGGTGCCGGTGCGCGGCCGGGCGGCCGCTAGAACGAGAGGAGAATAGCATAGAATGCGGGCCTGCGGGTAGGGGCTCAACGGCGGAGGGGAGGACGGCATGAAGAAGGCTGGGGTATGGGCGCTGTTCGTGGTGCTCGTGGCCTGCGTGGTCTGGTTCGCGCTGGCCTGGAGGGGCGCGGAGCGGCGGGCCGAGAAGGCCCAGCACGCGTCGGTGGCGCCGGTCTACAACCGGGTGCTCCTGGACGAGCTCGAGCTGGCGGAGCTCAAGAAGCGGGGGCTCGAGGACCCCATCCCCGCTCTGAAGGCGGACCTCTCGAGCCGGAAGGATCTCATCAAGTTCGACAGCGGCGTCGGCGGCACGATGGCCTTCTACGACAAGGACGGCATGGTCTTCCTCCCCGGGTCCTACGTCTATGCTCCCGCCGAGGACGGCCACTACCTCATGCACGTGCTCCTGAGCTACGAGGTGGCGCCGGGGGGGAAGATCACGTGGAAGGTCGTGAGCGCGAAGCGGGATTGAACGGGGTGCGGCGCTAAGG
The DNA here is from genome assembly GCA_035273905.1 of Candidatus Eiseniibacteriota bacterium. GTDB lineage: Bacteria > Eisenbacteria > RBG-16-71-46 > SZUA-252 > SZUA-252 > WS-9. The sequence goes on from DATEOQ010000118.1 coordinate 2,441, forward strand.
CGCGCCCCCGACCCGGCGCTCCCCTTCCACCGCGGCCCCGAAACCGGGCTTCGCGCCGAGCGCCTTTTGGTAGCAGTCGAGCGCGCGGTCCTTCTGTCCCAGGCCCTCGTACACCGTTCCCGCGTTCGTCCAGAGCTCCGCGGCGCGCTCCGGCATCAAGGAGGCCGCGATCGCGTACTCGCCCGCCGCCGCCTCGTAGGTCTCGCGCCGGTAGTAGAGCTCCGCCAGGTTCGCGTGCGCGGGCCCGTAGTGTGGATTCAGCTCGAGCGCCCGCCTCAAGAGCGACTCCGCGCCGATCGGATCGCGGTTTTGCAGCCGGAAGAGCCCGTACTCGTTCCAGAATTCCGCCGTGTTGAGTCCCCCCCGCTCCGCGTTCTTGTACGCGTTCCGGGCAGCCTGCGAATCGCCGCCGGCCGCCTCCGCGCGCGCCACGCGATACCAGCTCATTCCGGCCTGCGTGCGCTCTAGCCGGGGAAACGGCAGCCACACGAGGGCGAAGGCGGCGAGGAACATCGCGACCGTGGCCGGATGCACCGGCGCGCTCGATCCGCGCGACCTCGCCTCGGCCGCCGCGGTCACGAGGCTGTCGATGCCGGCCGCGGCGAGCGGGATCACGCCGAGGACGAGCGGCAGCCGGAACCGGTCGCAGACGAAGAAGGCCGCCGTCACCACGGTCGTCGTCGCGAGGTAAAGGAGGAGGAGGGTGGCGCGGCCGCGCTCGCGCCACGCGACCGCGAGCGCGATCGGCGCCAGGAACGCGAAGCCGGGCCAGATCGGAACGCGATAGAGCCACGAGTAGACCGGCGCGAAGAACTGCTGATCGAGAAGGTTCGGCAGCTCGCGCCGGTTCCACATGAGGAGGACCTTTCGCACGTAGAGCTTGATCGCGGCGAAGGGCTTCTTCGCCCAGAAATCGAGCCCGC
>DATEOQ010000119.1:0-5818 GCA_035273905.1 Candidatus Eiseniibacteriota bacterium
GTTCTCCTCGTCCTCATCCCGACCGTATGGATCCTTCTCGCCGTAGAAGCTCAAGTCGCGGCGCGACGATCCCGGCACTCCGTGCTCGTCCGACAGGTTCTCCCAGATCATGGTCCGACTCCTCAAAGGCTGTGGGTGCCCGGCCCGACCGCGGCCAAAAACCGCGTCGGGAAATTAAGGATGCCCCACGGTGGCGTCAACCGGGAAATCAAGTTCGAGAGAGATAAGGCACGGGGTGGCGTCGATGGCCCGGGGCCAGACCTTACCCGTTACGCCCCAACTGCTTGGCTGCGGGGCGCGAGCCCGAGTCTTTTTCGACCGTCAGGGAGACGGGGCGCTGGAAGAGCTCGTGGCGTTGCTCCGCCTTCATTCCGCTCTTCTCGTAGAGCGCGGTGGCGCCGGTCGTGTTGCCCGCATCGACGCCGAGACTGACGCGCTTGCTCCCGCGCTCGTCGAACATCCGGAACGAGGCGAGGAGGAGCGCCTTCCCGATGCCGCGGCCGCGATACGCATCGCGCACACCCAGCTCGCGCACCCAGCTCAGGTCGCCGAACTGATAGGGAAGGATGGCCCCCACCATCGTGTCCCCGTCCCATGCCACGAGCCAGAGGGACGGATCGAAGCTGGGATGTCCCATGCGGCGCGTGACCCAGTCCTCATGCGACTCCGCGTGAAAGCGGAAGTGGTGCGCGAACGTATCCTCGATCGTCGCGTGCACCTCGCGATCGTCCACGCCAGGTCGAAACGGCCGGATCTCGATCCCTGCCGGAACGCCCGGCTCCGGATATCCGTCCGGAAGATCGATGGTCATGCGATAGAACGTGCGCGTCCGCTCGTAGTCCCGGCGCTCGAGGATCTCCGCCAGAGGGGTCCCGGCCATGGCGAAGACCGCCACCGTGACCGTCTCCCCGGCGGGCGCGTCGGGCAGGTGCTCCCGGCCGCGCTCCTCGATCCGGTCGAGCAGCACCTGTTCGAGCCCGATTCCGCGCTGCTTGGGATGCACATGAAGGTCGGCCTGGAGATCCACGTGCGGGACGCGATCCCAGACCCAGCCGTAGCCCGCGAACGAGTGGTCCGGGGCCGTGATGGTCCAGGCATCCCGCGCCTTGTCGAAGCGCGGCTGGGCCCAGTCGGCCTTCAGGTCCTCGATCTCCGTGTCGGGCGCCCCCTGCTCCTCGACGTCGATGGCGACCATGAGATCGACGAGCGCCTGGGCGTCCTCGTCCCGAGGACGCCGGAGGAGATACCCCGGCGGTAGCTCGGTCATAGCGATGCGGGGCCGAGGATTCGGATGAGGAGGAGGCTCGCCCCCGACGTGAGCGCGGCGACGCCGAGCCCGATCAGGAACGGCTTGAGTCCGGTTTCACGCATCGACGCGAGGCGGGTCGAGAGTCCCACCGCCGCGAGCGCGACGAGGATGAGCGCGCGCGAGGTCTCGAGCAGGACCTTCGGCACGTCGAGGTGAACGTGGGCCGAGAGCCACACGAAGAACCCGAGCGTGTTGAGGAGCGCCATGACGAGGAACCCGACGACGAAGATCGGGAACGACTGCTTGATGCGCCCCCACGCGCCGCTTTGCGCGGCGACCTCCGCGCCGGACCGCGCGTAGGCGATCCCGATCGCGAGAATCACCCCTCCCATGAGCGCGTTCCGCGTGAGCTTGACCGCGGTCGCGACACGCCCCGCCAGGTCTCCGTACGCGAAGCCCGCCGCGACCACCTGGGACGTGTCGTTCACCGCGGTGCCGGCCCATGTGCCGTAGGCGGCGTCCCCCATGTGCGCGAGCTTGCCGATGATCGGATAGAGAAGCACCGCGAGCGTGCCGAACACCGTGTTCGTCGCGATCGCGAACGAAACCTCGTCGTCGCGCGCGCGGATCACGGGCGCGGTCGCCGCGATCGCGGAGTTGCCGCAGACGGCGGTGCCGACGCCGATCAAGGTCGCGAGCCGCCCCGGAATCCCGGCGGCGCGGCCGAGCAGGTGCGCCGCGACGAGTGCGAGGATCATGAGCACGACGACGATGAGCACGGCCTTGCCGCCGATCTGGAGGACCTGGCGGAACGAGAATGTCGCGCCAAGGAGGACGATCGCGGTCCGGAGCACGGCGTGGAACCCGAACTTGAGCCCCGGCCGCATCGCGTCCGGCATCTTGATCGCGTTCCCGAAGATGAGTCCGATCACGACGGCGAAGAGGACCTCGCCCAGAACCGTCCCCACGCTCTTCGGGAGCGACTGATGGACGAGCCGGGCCGCGAGCGCGACGAGCACGGCCAGGGCGAGGCCCGGGAGGATCGCGGTCGCGCCGCTCGGAGCGGTGGTGTTAGGGGCTGCTTGCGTTCGCGTGGCGGGCATCGGCGTATCTTGCACGGGGTCCCGTGCCGCGTCAAACAAGGTTGACGAAGCCCCGCCGTCTGACCACAATTCCGCCATGTTCCAGCATCGCGAGATCCCCGAGATCAGCCCCGAAGACCTCGTCCGGACCATCGAGTCCGGGGGACGGATCCGGATCCTCGACATCCGGGCGCCCCAGGCGCTCGCCGGGGGACGGATCGAGCTGGGCACGCCCGAGCAGTTCCTCAACATGCGCGGATCGGAAGTGATGTCGATGGGCGAGGGCATCCGCTCGACACTCGATCCCGACATGCCGCTGGCGGTGGTCTGCGGCCACGGGAACTCGAGCAAGGAGCTCGCGCTCTACCTGACTGGCCTCGGCTACGAGGCCCGCTCGATGGTCGGCGGCATGGCCGCGTGGGGCGACGCGCTCGTACCGCGCAACCTCACGCCCCCTCCCGGATTCGATCACCTGATCCAGTTCGACCGGATCTCGAAAGGGGCCCTCGGCTATCTCCTCGTCGCGAACGGCGAGGCGATGATCGTGGATCCCCCACGGAAACCGCAGGCCTTCTTCGACGTCGCGCGCGGCCTCGGGGTCAAGGTGGTGGCGGTGGCCGACACGCACGCGCACGCCGACTACATCAGCGGCGGACCGCTGATCGCGAAACGCATGAACATCCCGTACTACCTCCATCCCAAGGACGCCATTCTTCCCTACGACGGCTCGCCCGCGACGATCACGTTCGCCGCGATCGAGGACGGCCAGACGTTGAAGGTGGGCGGCCGCGAGATCGTGGTCGAGCACACGCCCGGGCACACCGAGGGAAGCGTCTGCTACCGCATCGCCGACAACGCGGTGCTCACGGGGGATCTGATCTTCATTCGCTCGGTGGGACGCCCCGACCTAGGGGGGAAGCTGGACGAGTGGACGCCGATCCTCTGGAGGAGCGTGTCCCGCTCGCTCCAGTCCTGGTCGCCTGAGATTCGCGTCCTGCCGGCGCATTACGCATCCGACGCGGAGCGCGAGTCGGACCGTACGGTGTGTCGCCCGCTCGCGCGCGTACGCGAAGGCAACGAGCCCCTTCAGATCAGCTCGTCCGAGGCGGATTTCGTGACTTGGGTGAAGAAGAAGGTGGGATCGAGCCCCGAGCAGTACCGGAAGATCAAGGCGATCAACCTGGGCCTGCTCAAGGTCTGGGACATCGAGGCCCAGGAGCTCGAGTCCGGCAAGAACGAGTGCGCGCTCGGGTAGCGCCCGTCGCGCACCCTCCCCGCCGTTACGGCTCCGTGCTGAGGTGCTTCTCGAGGTGGTCCCGCGACGGGACCCGGCGCCCCGATCCCGGGTGCACCACGCGCACCTCGAAATCGTAGCGATTCAGCCCGAAGTGCCGTTGGATCCGGCGTACGAGGCCTTCCACGGTCGCGTCCGCCCGGATGGTCCTGCCCCTCCGGCCCGCACCGTGAGCCCGCGCGACACCCGCGTCGAACCCTTCCAGGTACGCTTTCCGGATCAGCCGGTCCAGGCTCCTCCAGTGACTTCGCTTGATCTTCCGCACTGCCTGCGTTTGGGTCATTCCAGCTCCTCCAGTCCCGGGCCTTCTAAGTAGCCATTTTCGAAGGGAATAGCGGCCCGCGGGTCATGCTGCCGACTGTTTGGACGACGCCCGCACCGGAAACGATGCGGAGACCTCCTAGGTCGGCATGCAACCGACTGCAATTATAGCACTTGGAGGCCGAGACGGAAAGCGGCCTTGGGTCAAGATCCACACCCCTTCTGCCGATCCTTCCGAGGACCATTCGCCACCCCGGAGGGATGCGCCGTGAAGCTCGTCGCCTGTCCGCAATGCCACGCGCAGTACGACGTCAGCCAGTCGACCGGGCCGATGATCACGTGCCGCTGCGGCGCCACGTTCAAGGCGGAGGCCCCAGCCGCCCGGGACGCGACCGTGAGGCGCTGCTCGGCGTGCGGAGCTCTGGTTGGTGACAAGGAGACCGCATGCGCCTACTGCGGCGCAGCCATCGTCCGCAGGCCTCCGCCGTCGGGCCCTGTCTGCCCCGAGTGCTACGCGCAGAATCCGGAGGGGGCGAAGTTCTGCGTCTCCTGCGCGACCCACTTCCTGCCTCAGCCCGTGCGCGAGAGCGTCGTCAGCCTCGCCTGCCCCGTCTGCCCCGACTCGGCACTCGTGGCGCGCGACCTGGGCGGGATCTGGGTCGACGAGTGCCCCAATTGCCTCGGGCTCTGGGCCCCGGGCGACGTGCTGGACCGGCTGGTCGATCGCGTGCGCGAGCGCGCCGCCGCAGAAGGCACGCCGCCGGCGACCACGGAGCGCAAGAAGCGCTCGGTGTGGCAGTCGGGCATCGCGTATCGAAAGTGTCCCGAGTGCGGGACCGGGATGCAGCGGCGGAACTTCGCCCACCGCTCCGGCGTCGTCGTCGACTGGTGCGGCAGCCACGGAACATGGCTCGACGCGCACGAGCTCGAGGACATCGCGGCGTTCGTGCTGGAGGGCGGTCTCAGGACCGCCCCGGTGGCGACCGACGAGCCGCACGCCTGGACGCTCCCGTCCGATCCCAAGCGCGTGGCCGCGCTCGCGGCCGCGGAGCGGATCCTCGCCGAGGAGAAGGCGCGTACGGAGGTGACGACCCGCACGTGGAGCGTCGAGCGCGCCCTGCCCCAGGGTTTTCGCGGAATCGGAGATCTGTTGACGTTCCTGCTCACGCGCCGCGTCTGACGCGCGGCCCAGGCTATATCAGGGAGGAGCCCATGGGATTCGTGGAGAAGCTTCGTGGCGAGGTGGTCGACATCGTCGAGTGGATCGACGATTCGCGGAACACGGTGGTCTGGAGGTTTCCCCGCTACCACAACCAGATCAAGAACGGCGCCCGGCTCGTCGTCCGCCCCGGGCAGTCGGCCGTGTTCGTGGAGCAGGGGCGTGTCGCCGACGTGTTCGGCCCCGGCACCTACGAGCTCGTGACCGCGAACCTCCCCATCCTCTCCACGATCCGCGGCTGGAAGCACGGCTTCGACAGTCCGTTCAAGGCCGAGGTCTACTTCGTCGCGACGCGCCAGATCACGGAGCTCAAGTGGGGCACGCCGAACCCGGTGATCCTCCGCGACCCCACGCTCGGACCGCTCCGCGTACGCGCGTTCGGCTCCTACACGCTCCGCGCCACGCACCCCGAGGCGCTCCTGAAGGAGCTCGTGGGGACGGATGGCTCGTTCCAGACCGACGAGATCGACGTGCTCCTCCGCTCGATCATCACGGCCTGCTTCACGGACCTGATCGCCTCCGCGCCGATCGCGCTCGCGGATCTGTCGTCGAACACGATGCGTCTCTCCGAAGAGCTCCGGAAGAAGGTGCTCGCCAAGATCGACGACGAGTACGGCCTCGACGTGCCACAGCTCTACATCGTCAACATCTCGGTCCCGGACCGGGTCGAGCAGGCGCTCGACGCGCGCTCCAGCATGGAGCTGATCGGGGAC
>DATEOQ010000120.1:0-3370 GCA_035273905.1 Candidatus Eiseniibacteriota bacterium
TTCGGCGTCTCCCAACGCTCCCGTGATCACGATCTCCTGCGTGGGGCCGACCGCCAGATCGAGAGCGCCGAGAAGGAACGTGTGTCCCGCCGGATGCGACGCGACCGAGCCGGCGAACGCGCCGAGGACGGAGCGCGCCCGCGCCTCGCCCCACGGATCCCCCGTCATCTTCGAGAGCCGGATCAGGGCCAAGGCCGCGACCGAGTTCCCCGACGGGACCGCGCCGTCGTAGGCCTCTTTGGTGCGCGCGAGGAGCTGCTCCGCGTCCTGGCCCGTGAAGAAGAAGCCCTCCTGGGTCTCGTCCCAGAAGAGGCGGTCCAGCTCGCGTGCGAGCGCGAGCGCGTCCTCGAGGTGGGCGGGATCGGACGTGGATTCGAAGAGCTCGAGGCGCGCACGGAGGACGAACGCGTAGTCGTCGAGATAGCCCGGGTGTGCCGCGTCACCGTCCCTGTAGCGCGCAAGCAGCCGGCCGTCCTCACGGACGAGACGCGACTTCACGAAATCGAGCGCGCGCGCCGCCATCGTCGCGTACGCCGGACGGTCGAGGGCGCGCGCCGCCTTGGCGAGGGACGCGGCCATGAGCCCGTTCCACGACGTGAGGATCTTGTCGTCGCGATGCGGCCGCGGCCTTCGCTCGCGCGCCTCCTCGAGCGCGGTGCGGCAGCTCTCCAGCTCCAGCGCGAGCGCCGCGGGATCGCCGGAGCGCTCCGCAGCGAGCCGCACCGGATCGCGGTCGAGATAGGGAATGTTGGTGCCGGGGCGCGTCCCGTGCGCCTCGTCCACCCAGTTCCCGTCCGTCTCGATGCCGTACGCGCGCGCGTAGAGCGCGCCGCGGTCCACACCGAGCACGCGGTCGATCTCCTCCCGCGTCCAGACGTAGAACTTCCCCTCTTCCCCCTCGCTGTCCGCGTCCTCCGCCGAATAGAAGGCCCCCTCGGGCGACGTGAGCCGGCGTCCGACGTAGGCCACGATCTCCCCTGCGACGCCGGCGTAGAGCGGCTGCCCCGTGGCCTGGTACGCCTCGACGTAGGCGTCGAGGAGGAGCGCCTGGTCGTAGAGCATCTTCTCGAAGTGGGGCACGCGCCATTCACGGTCCGTGGCGTAGCGATGGAAGCCGAAGCCCACGTGGTCGTAGATTCCGCCGCGCCGCATGGCCTGGAGCGTCCCTTCGACCATCGCGAGCGCGCGGGCGTCGCCCGTGCGCGCCCAGAACCGGAGCAGGAAGGTGAGCTGGTGCGGCGACGGAAACTTGGGGGCCGTCCCAAAGCCCCCCTGCTCGGCGTCGTAGCGCGCGGCGAGGTGCTCGAACGCGGCGTGCAGCGTGTCCTCGTCGAGCTTCCCTCCCGGATGCGCGGCGAAGTTGGGGCGGATCGCTTCGACGATCTGGGTCGCGACGGTGAGGATCTGGTCCCTCTGGCTCTCCCACGCGCCGACGATCTGGTAGAGGAGCTCCTTCAATCCCGGGCGTCCGAACCGGGTCTCCGGCGGGAAGTAGGTGCCGGCGAAGAAGGGCTCGCGCGCGGGCGTGAGGAACACGGTGAGCGGCCAGCCGCCGCTCCCCGTGAGCGCCTGGCAGACCGTCATGTAGATGTGGTCGACGTCGGGGCGCTCCTCGCGGTCCACCTTGATGGCCACGAAGTGCTCGTTCAGGATGCGCCCGATCTCCTCCGTTTCGAAGGACTCGCGCTCCATCACGTGGCACCAGTGGCAGGTGGAGTAGCCGATGGAGAGGAAGATCGGCTTGTCCTCGCCCGCCGCCTTGGCGAACGCGTCCTCGCCCCAGGGATACCAGTCGACCGGGTTCCCCGCGTGCTGCAGGAGGTAGGGACTCTTCTCGTTCGCGAGCCGGTTTCGCGCGGGCGCGGTCACGGCACGCGCTCGATGACGCCTCCCGCGACCACGCGGTCTCCGTCGTAGAGGACGAGCGACTGCCCCGGCGTCATCGCCCGCTGCGGCTCGTCGAACACCACGCGGGCGCGCGCGCCGGCTTCCGGCATGACCTCGGCCGGCGCGGGCGCGTGCGCGTAGCGGATCTTCCCATCCGCGCGGAAGGAGCCGTCGGACGTCGCGCCCGAGGGATACGAGACGCGCTCGAGGAAGGCCTCGCGGTGGAGGAGGTCGCGCTCCTCCCCGAGCTCGACCGTGCCGGTCGCCGCGTCGATCTTGGTCACGTAGCGGCGCTCGTTCGCGGCGACGCCGATGCCCCGGCGCTGGCCGATGGTGAACGCGTGGATGCCGTCGTGTGCGCGGAGCGTGCGGCCGTCGCGATCACGCACGTCACCGCGCGGAGACGACTCGAGACGCTCCGGGAAGCGCTCCTTCAGGAACTCGAGGTACGAGCGTCCTTCGACGAAGCAGATATCCTGGCTCTCCCGCTTGTCCGCGACCGCGAGCGTGAGCCGCCGCGCGACCGCGCGTACCTCGTCCTTGGGGAGATCGCCGACCGGGAAGAGCGCCTTCTGGAGCGCGCTCTGCGTGAGGCCCCAGAGGACGTACGACTGGTCTTTCGCGGGATCGTGCGCCCGGAGGAGCGTCGCCGTGCCGTCGGCGTCGAGACCGCGGCGCGCGTAGTGCCCCGTCGCCACGTACTCGCAGTCGAACCGCTCGGCGGCGCGGAGGAGCTCGCCGAACTTGAGCCAGTTGTTGCACTGGACGCAGGGGTTGGGCGTGCGCCCCGCGAGGTACTCCCCCACGAAGTCCTCGATCACGTGCTGGCGGAACGGCTCCTCGAGATTGAGGACGTAGTGGGCGAATCCCATGCGCGACGCGACGCGGCGGCAGTCGTCGATCGCCTCGAGCGTGCAGCAGCCGCGCGACGGCGAGGGTCCCTCCGCGTAGCACCAGAGCTTCATCGTGACGCCGACCACGGTGTGCCCGCGCTCCTGGAGCAGTGCGGCGGCCACGGCGGAGTCCACGCCTCCGCTCATGGCGACGAGGACGGTGGTGGGACGGTCGGGTAGGAAGGAAGGATTCACATGGCCTCCGGGTGCTTCAGGAGGCGAGGGTCGGGGAGCCTTGGCGGAGCTTCTCGACGACGCCGGGAACGATGTCGAGGACGCGGTCGATCTCGGCATCGGTCGTACATCGCCCGAGGCTGAACCGCACCGCGGCCTGCGCGATGTTCGCCGGAACACCCATCGCGAGGAGGACGTGCGACGGATGGGACGAGCCCGACTTGCACGCGGCCCCGCTCGAGACCGCGATCCCCTTCATGTCGAGGCTCAGGATGAGATGCTCCCCCTCGGCCCCGACGAACGAGACGTGCGCGGTGTTGCAGACGCGCTGCGCCGAGGCGCCGTGGCGGACGATGTTCGGCACGCGCTCCGTGAGCCCCGCCTCGAGGCGGTCGCGGAGCGCCGCGATCTTCGGA
>DATEOQ010000121.1:0-5250 GCA_035273905.1 Candidatus Eiseniibacteriota bacterium
TCTGAAGCGGGAGCTGGACGGGCTTCGAAATCTGCCACTCGAGGATCTCGCGCTGAAGGAGACCGTAGGGGCCGCTCGCGAATGACCGAGCTCGCCACCGTCCTGGTCGTAGGGGGCCTTCTGACCGGCATCGGCTACGCCGCCTGGGTCCTGTCGCGCGACGCGGGCGCGTCGCCGCCTCCGCCCGAGACCCCATACCAGCACGGACTCAACGCGCTCCTCGCGGGGGACCACGTCGAGGCGCTCCGGGCCTTCGCGGAAACCGTGCGCCAGAACAGCGACAACATCGACGCCTACATCCACCTCGCCAATCTCCTGCGCGAGCGCGGCGACCCGGCCCGGGCGCTCCAGATCCGCCGCGACCTGACCGTGCGCGCCGGCCTGACCGCGGGGCAGGAGCGCGCGATCCGCGAGGGGCTCGTGCGTGAACTGATCGCGCTTGGGCGGCCGGCGGAAGCGGTGGCCGAGGCGCGGGAGCTCAAGGAGCTCGACAAGAAGAACGGGAGCGCGCTCAAGCTCCTCGTGAAGGCGCACGAAGCGGCGGGGGACTGGGAGCGCGCGTACGAGACGCGCGCCGAGGTGGCCAAGGCGACCAGCGAGGCGAATGGTGTCGGGCTCGCGCGCTATCGCTCGTCCATCGGCGAGATCTATCTGCGCGAGGGAAAGCTGGACGATGCCAAGCGGCAGTTCGAAGCGGCGCTCAAGCTGAAGCAGGACGAGCCGGCGGCGCTCCTCCGGCTCGGCGATCTCTGCTACGAGACGAACCGGCCGGAGCGCGCCGTGGAGCTCTGGAAATCGCTGGCGGAGGCGCATCCATCCTTCTCGCATCTCGTGCTCGATCGCCTGGAGACCTCGTACTTCGAATCGGGACGGTTCGCCGACGTGGATCAAACCTACGAGGAGATGCTCGCACGCAATCCGAAGGACGTTCGTGTCCACCTCGCGCTCGCGCGCGTCCATCTCAAGAAGGGCGAGCTGGACGACGCGGGGCGCATGCTGAACGAGGCGTTCGAGCTCGAGCCGGGCTCCGTACCGGCGCGGCTGCTCCTCGCGGAGCTCCACCGGCGGCGCGGGGACCTGTCACGTGCGCTCGACGAGATGCAGTCCCTGATCGAGCGTTTCGGTCACGGAGAGGTGTACACCTGCCCCTCGTGCGGTCAGGAATCCGAGGAGTACTGGTCCCGCTGTCCCGAGTGCTTCGCGTGGGCCCGCGCGTGAGCCGGCCCGTGCACTCCTTCGTGATGCGAGGCATCCTGGCCGTGCTCCTGCTCGCGCTGGCCGCCGCGTCCCTCGGGGCGAAGACGCCCGGGAAGCCGAAGCCGCCGCCGAACCAGCCCGGACCGTCGCCTGAAGAGCGCGCCATCACGCTCGCGAAGGAGGCGCTCGCCGACGGCGACGTCCAGGGCGCCCGCGACGATCTCGCGCCGGTCACGAGCGGCCGCGTGCCCCGCGAGAAGGAAGACGACTTCGCCTATCTCACCGCCGTCCTGATCGAGGACGGGGACGCCTACCAGGAAGCGCTCCAGAACTACCTGCGCGATTACCCGAAGGGACTCCACCGGCGCGAGGCGACGCTCACCCTGGCGAAGGTCAGGTACGTGCGCGGCGAATACTCCGAGTCGGAACGCCTCCTCGCCCTCTTCTCGCCGGGGGTGGAGAAAGACTTCGTCGGCCGCCAGGCGCTCGTCCTCCTCGGCCTCGCGCAGCTGGCGCGCGGTGATGCCGCGGGCGCGCTCGCGGGTCTTCATCAGGCTGGACCCGATCTCGAGGGAAGCCCGCAAGAAGAGGCCTACGATTTCGCGCTCGCGCAGTCCGCGCTCCACGCGAGCCGGCCCGCCGATGCGGGGGACGCGCTCAAGCGGCTCCTCGAAGAGCATCCGAAGGGTGACTACGTTCCGCAGGCGCTCTACGCGCTCGGCACGGGGCTCGAGGCGGTCGGACGCACCGGCGACGCCGCGGGCGTGTTCCGTCAGGTGATGGTCCGCTATCCCGCCTCCTACGAGGCCACGCGCGTGCGCGACCGTGGGATCCGCATCACGGTCGAGCCGGACGCGCCCGGGCCGCTCGCCTTGCGCGGCGGATTCGCGCTCCAGGTCGGCGCGTTCAGCCGGCGGGATCTCGCCGAGTCGCTCGCAAAGGATCTCAAGACGTCGGGCGTCGAGGACGTCTCCGTGAAGCAGGGGCCGGAGAGTCCGCCGGTCTTCCGCGTGCGCGCGGGCGCCTTCACCACGCGCGACGAAGCCAAGGCCATGGGTGAGCGTCTCCGCAGGGAGCGCGGCTTCTCCTACACGATCGTTCCGCGCTAGAGGGAGCCGTGGAATCGACCCCGATGCTGGACCAGTACCGCCGGCTCAAGGCGGAGCATCCGGGGTGCATCCTCCTGTTCCGGATGGGGGACTTCTACGAGACGTTCGGCGATGACGCCCTCATCGCCTCGCGCGTCCTCGGCATCGCCCTGACCTCCCGCGACAAGAAGCGCGATCCCCTCCCGCTCGCCGGCGTGCCGCACCACGCGGTCGAGGGATATCTCAAGAAGCTCGTCCAGCACGGATACTCCGTCGCCATCGCGGAGCAGATGGAGGCCGCCTCCGAAGCCAAGGGGCTCGTCGAGCGGCAGGTGATCGAAGTCGTCACGCCGGGCACGGTGACGCGCCCGGGCCTCCTCGACACCCAGGAGAGCAACTTCATCGTGGCGCTCCTGCCGGGCGAGGAGCGCATCGGCGTCGCGGTGGCGGAGGTGTCCACGGGCGAGTTCCGCGTGGGGCACGTGGCCCCCGGCGATCTCGAGACGATCGCGATCGAGTTTCCGGCGCGCGAGGTCCTCGTTCCGGACGGCGCGTTCCGAACGGAGGACGCGAGCGCGAACGGACAATCGCCTCTGGCGATGGCAGGCTTCGGCGGCGCGACGCCGACCCGGTGGGAGCCGGCGCGCTTCGATTCGCGGTCGGGCGAGGCGGAGCTGAAGCGCCGATTTCAAGTTCTCAGCCTCGACGCGTTCGGCCTGGACGGAGCGCGCGAGGGAATGGGGGCCGCGGGCGCGCTGCTCGCGTATCTGCGGACGCTCCAGAAGTCCGACCTGCCGCAGTTCCGCGACCTCCGGCCGCTCCATGAAGGGGCGCGGCTGGTCGTGGACGACGTCACGCTCCGGAACCTCGAGGTCCTCGCGTCGCCGGCGGGTCCCGATCACACGCTGCTCGCGCTCCTCGATCGCACGGAGACCTCGATGGGGGCGCGGGCCCTGCGCGCGCTCCTTCGCGCCCCGACGAGCGATCGCGCGCTTCTCGACGCGAGGCTCGCCAGGACGGAGTGCTTCGCGGCTTCGGCCGTTCTCCGCGGCGAGATGAGGGATCGACTGCATCGCATTCCGGATCTCGAGCGCTGCCTCGGCCTCCTCGGCTCGGGGCGCGCCACGCCGCGCGACCTGGGATCGCTAAGGGACGGTCTCCGCCGCCTTCCCGGGCTCCGGCTCGCGCTCGAAGGACGGTCGCATCCGGTGCTCGACGGCTGGCGCCGCGCTCTGCCGGATCTCTCCGGTCTCGCGGCCGAGCTCGAAGCCGCGCTCGTCGAGGAGCTGCCGCTCCAGGCGACGCAGGGCGGGATCGTTCGCCCCGGCTTCGATGACGAGCTGGATCGTCTCCGCGGCGATGCCTCCGACGTGCGCGGGCGCGTGCTCGCGCTCGAGGCGCGCGAACGGGAACGGACCGGAATCGTGAACCTTCGCGTCCTCTACCACCGCACGTTCGGCTACCTGATCGAGGTCACCCGCTCGCAGCTGGGCCGCGTGCCGGACGACTACGTCCGCCGCCAGACCCTGACCGGCGCCGAGCGGTTCGCCACGCCGGAGCTGAGCCAGATGGAGCAGCGGATCGAGGCGTCGAGCATCGAGAGCCACAAGATCGAGACGGCGCACTTCCAGCGGCTCCGCGACCTCGCGCTCGAGCGGATCGGCGACCTCACGGCCGCAGCGCGCGTAATCGCAGAGATCGATCTCCACCTCTCGCTCGGCGATGTGGCCGGACGCGAACGATGGGTGAAGCCCGAGCTCTCGGACGACCGCCGGCTCGTCCTCGAGAAGGCGCGCCACCCGATGGTGGAGCGCGCGCTCCCGCCGGGCGGCTTCGTTCCGAACGACTGCCTGCTCGATACGGAGACGGAACAGGTCTGGCTCATCACGGGACCGAACATGGGGGGCAAGTCCACCTTTCTGCGCCAGGTGGGGCTCTGCGTCTATCTCGCCCAGATCGGATCCTTCGTGCCGTGCGCGGCCGCGACCGTGGGGCTCGTCGATCGAATCTTCACCCGGGTGGGGGCATCGGATCAGATCGCCCGGGGCGCCTCGACCTTCTTCATCGAGATGAAGGAGACCGCGACGATCCTCCGCCAGGCGACCGACCGGAGCCTGGTGCTGCTCGACGAGGTGGGCCGGGGCACGAGCACGTACGACGGCCTGAGCCTCGCCTGGGCGGTGACCGAGGCCCTCCACGACGGTCCCGAGGCGCGACCCCGCACGATCTTCGCCACGCACTATCACGAATTGACGGAGCTGACGGACCACCTGCCGCGTCTCCGGAACCGGACCGTGCGGGTGGCGGAGGAGGGAGGGGAGATCGTTTTCCTGCACCAGATCGCTCCCGGACGAGCCGATCGATCCTACGGCATCCATGTGGCCCAGCTCGCCGGCGTGACGGAGCCGGTGCTTCGCCGAGCGCGGGACGTTCTGGCGCGCCTGGAAGCCGAACATGCCCGGCCGGCGCCGGAACGAACGGTCGGGCGGAAACGGGGTACACCCGTAGAGCATGGAGACGGGGGGGTCTCCGCGGAGGAACGGAGGGCGCTTCTGATGGCCCTGGCGGATCTTCCTGTGGAATCCCTCACGCCGGTCCAGGCATTGAACGAGCTGGCCCGGCTCCGCGATCAGGCCCGCACCACGGCCCTCGCGGCCGCACTGGATCCACTCCAACATTCAAGGGAATGATGAATTTCACTCGCAAAATCGCTCTCCTGACGCTACTTGCAGTTTCCCTGGCTGTGCCCACCGCCCGATCCTCCATGGCCGCCTCCGCGCGCCCACTTCCTGGCGTCTTCCCGGTGGACTCGCTGAAGGCCGGCATGACGGGCTACGGACTCACCGTGTTCCAGGGGACGAAGATCGATACGTTCCAGGTGACGATCCTTGGCGTCCTGCGGGGCTATCGCCCCGGGGCCAACCTCGTCCTGGCCCGGACCGCCGGACACGACCTCGACCGGACC
>DATEOQ010000122.1:0-17998 GCA_035273905.1 Candidatus Eiseniibacteriota bacterium
GTAGGCGGCGCGATCGGCGAGCCCGACGAGCGCCTCGGGCGTCGTCCCCCCTCCCTTGTGCGTCGCGACGCCGACGGACACGGTCACCGCAGGGTCCGAGGGCGAGCGTTCCACGAACCCCCGGATCCGCTCCGCCACGACGAGCGCGCCTTCGAGGTCGGTCTCGGGCAGGACGACGCAGAACTCGTCCCCGCCGAAGCGCGCCGCGACGTCGTACTCGCGGGTTGCGCTCTGCAGCGCGTTCGCGACCGCCTTCAGGGCTCTGTCGCCGGCGAGGTGACCGCGCGTCGTGTTGATCTGCCGCAGGTGGTCGACGTCGATCATGAGGACGGCGAGCGGCCGGTCGAACCGCCCGGCCCGCTGGAGCTCCTGCGAAAGGACGCTCTGGAAATGGCGCATGTTGTAGAGGCCGGTCTTCGGCTCAATGCGCGTCGCCTCGACGAGTCCGGGGATCGCGAGGGAGCGGTAGGCGAGCGCGAGCGGCAGAAGAGTCAGAGCGACGAGGCCCTCGTTGATCTCCCAGAGCGCGGCTGCGACCGCCCCGAGCGAGACCAGGCCGGCGTCGATGAGCACGCAGTCCAAGCGGATCGTGTCGAGCACCCGAACTCCGCGCGCCAGGCGAAGCATCACGGCGAGCACCGCGTACTGGGAAACGATGAATGCCGCGATTCCGGCGGTGGCCGCGAGGGCCCATGAAGTGTCCCCGCTCCCTCCCACGGCGTCGAAAGACGCACGCGCCAGGAGAGCCGGGCCGACGAAGTTCGCGACGTTGAACACAGCGATGTACCACCGTGGGCGTGAGCGCACGGTCTCCGGCACGAAGGCGATGACGATTGCGAGGGCGGTGAGGGCGGGCGGCAGGATGAGCGCGGCCGCGAAGATCGGCGCGAGCGAAAGATGCGAGCCCTGGTGCTTCTGGCGCTCGGCGCCGAGAAGGTGCACGGCCGCGATGATCGGCACGAGGATCGCGAATGTGAGCCAGTCCTCCCGGGAGATCTGCACGGGAATTGCCGTGAGGGCGAAGCCGGCCAGCGTCAGCCAGACCACGGCGAACTCGAAGGCCGCCGCGGCGGGATTCAGCCCGGAAAGAAGGGGATCGTGTCGCGCTGGCCGCATGGCGCTCCGATAGATCGTGCGTGAGTGCTCATGCCGCCGAATCCCCCGTACGGGTGACGAAACGGCCGAACTTGATCCCTCGAACGAGTGAAACCTCCCTCGAACGAGGGACGTTCAGTCGTACGGCGTGACTCGAATGCCCACGAAGTCGGCCTCCACCCACAGGCTGTCGTGGCCGAGCTGCACGATGCGGAGCACCGCGGCCAGGGCGAGGATTCCGCCCAGCGCTGCGAGGACGACGCGTCGCTCGCTACGCATCGCCGCGACTGACGACCTGCTCCACCCTGCGCGCGAGCGCACCCGTGCCCATCGCCGTCAACGGCTCACCGAGGGCGAGCGCGCCGATCTCGTTGGCCTGGCGGATGAGGGCGTCCCGCTCGGCGGCCAACTGACCCCGGGCGACGAAGAGGGCCGCCCGGACGGCCTCTCCCCACGCTGCCACTCCGTCCAGCCCCGTGCCGGGCTCCTTGCTGGCGTCTTCGGCGATCCGGGGCCGGCCGCGGAGGTCGGCAGCGAGCTTTCGAGCGCTCGCGTGCAGCCTGTGGCTCTCGACCGTCACCTCGCCGGCCCTGATTTCGAGGTCAGTCGCAGCCGCGCCCGCCGCCGCGGCACGCCGCTCCGCCGCCGACACTCGGTCCTGGGCGCGTACCGCGAAGAGCTCGGCGTCCCTCGCGGCATCCGGCGTCGCGGTGCGGACGGACTCCTCGGCCTCGGCGAAGACCCGGTCTGCCTCCCTCACTTCCCCCCGTGCGCGGTCGAGCTCGGCACGACGCCGCTCTCGCTCAGCGGGAAGTCGAGCGGCGAAGGCTTGCAGATCCTGCGCTTTCGCCCGCAGCTGGTCGAGCTCGGCGGCAAGGCGTTCGAGCCCGGCGAGCTCAGCGCCGATCTCCTCGTCCGCGCGCTCGAGCTCCCGCAGGACAGCGAGCGGCCCTTCGGGCACTAGGACGGCGTGACGCGGAAGGCGTCGAAAACCGAGTCGACGTTCCGCAGGGCGTTCAGAAGACCGCGGAGCGCCTTGATGTCTCCGACCTCGGCGACATACCAGTTCTTCGCCATCTGGTCCTCCACGTGACCGCCGTACTCGACGATGTTCGCGCCGTGCTCGGCGAAGGTTCGCGCCACGTCCTCGAGGAGACGTGGGCGGTCCCACGAGACGACAGCGATCTGGACACGGAAGCTCTGTGAGGCGCCCCCGTCCCAGGCGACCTCGGTGAAGCGCTCCGGGTTGCGCATGAGCGCCTTGACGTTCGGGCAGTCGAGGCGGTGGATCGTGATGCCCTTGCCGAGCGAGATGTAGCCGGCGATCTCGTCACCCGGCACCGGAGTGCAGCACTTGGCGAGGCGGACGAGCACGTCCTCGACGCCGGGCACGGAGATCCCGAAGTTCTGCGATGCGACGGCCTCGCGCGCCTTCGGCTTGACCGGGATCGGCTCCTCCTCGACGACCTCCTCGGTCTTTAGCCGCCCGAGCACCTTGTTCACGACCTGGGAGACCTGGAGCTTCCCCGAGCCGAGTGCGAGGTAGAAGTCCTCCGCCTTCTTGAAGCCCATCTCGCGGATGATCTGGGCGAGAAGCGGCGAGCCGGCGAGCTTCTTGTAGGGCAGGTTGTGCTGCTTGAGCGCGTTCTCGAGGCTCTCGCGTCCGCGCTGCTCCGTTCCCTCGCGCGTCTCGCGGCTGAACCACTGGCGGATCTTGTTCCGTGCGCGCGAGGAGGTGGCGAGCGAGAGCCAGTCGCGCGACGGGCCTCGGCCTGCGCCCTTGGACGTGAGGATCTCGACGAAGTCGCCGCTCTGCAGGCGGTAGTGGAGCGGCACGATTCGCCCGTTCACCTTCGCGCCGACCGTCCGGTGGCCGACGTCGGTGTGCACGGAGTACGCGAAGTCGATCGGCGTGGCGCCGGCCGGAAGGTTCTTCACTTCGCCCTTCGGCGTGAAGACGTAGACCTCGTCGGAGGCGAGCTCCGGGAATGCGCGCCGGAACTCGCGCGGGTCGGACTCCTCGGCCTGCCAGTCGGCGAGCTGCTGCATCCACGCGAGCTGGTCGGCGTCCGCCTTCTTGCCCTTCTTCCCTTTGTAGAGCCAGTGCGCGGCGATGCCGTACTCGGCCGTGCGATGCATGTCGCGTGTGCGCACCTGGATCTCGAGCGGCTTGCCCTCCGGTCCGATCACGGTCGTGTGCAGCGAGCGGTACATGTTGAACTTGGGCATGGCCACGTAGTCCTTGAAGCGGCCGGGCATGGGCTTCCAGAGGGAGTGGATGACGCCGAGCGCCCCGTAACAGTCGCGCTCGCCCTCCTTGCCTTCCTGGTGGACGAGCACGCGCATCGCGGTCAGGTCGTAGATCTCGTTGAACTCCTTCCCGCGCTTGGCCATCTTCTCGTAGATGGAGTAGAAGTGCTTCGCGCGGAACGAGATCTCCGCGGGGATGCCGACCTTGTCGAGCTCCTTCCTCAGGTTCTTGCCGGCGGACTCGACGAACTTCTCGCGATCGGCTCGGCGCTGATTCACCATCGCCTGGATCTCCGAGTACTTGCGCGGGTGCAGCGTCGCGAAGGCGAGGTCCTCGAGCTCCCACTTGATGGAGTGGATACCGAGGCGATGGGCCAGCGGCGCATAGACCTCGAGCGTCTCGCGCGCCTTCTGCAGCTGCTTCTGCTTCCCGAGGTACTCGATCGTCCGCATGTTGTGCAGGCGGTCCGCGAGCTTGATGAGGATGACGTCCGGGTCCTGCGCCATCGCCACGATCATCTTGCGGTAGTTCTCCGCCTGGGCCTGCTCGCGGCTCTGGAACTGGATTCGCGTCAGCTTCGTGACACCCTCGACGAGCGTGGCGACGTCGTCGCCGAATTCGGCGCGCACCTCCTCGATCGTCGCGGGGGTGTCCTCGACGACGTCGTGGACGAGCGCGGCGGCGAGCGTCGACTCGTCGCTTCCGAGCTCCGCGAGGATCTTGGCGACACCGATCGGGTGGAGCACGAAGTCCTCCCCACTTCGGCGCTGCTGTCCTTCGTGCGCGTCGCAGGCGAACCGGTACGCGCGCTCGAGAAGGTCCCGATCGACGTCGGGATTGTAGAGCTCGACCTCCGAAAGCAGCTCCTCGAACGCCTCGTGATGCCGCTCGGCGGAAGCCCTGAGAACCGTATCCGCCATGAACCCATTCTAGCTGCGTGCCCTTCCGACACTCCTATCCTGAGACTGCGATGTGGCGGGCTTTCCTGGTCCTGGCAGCTGTCGCGACGTCGATCGCGCTCGCCGGCTGTGAAACGGACGGCCCGGTCGACGCACCGCAGTGGGTTCTGGAGCTTGCTGACCAGGAAGCGGCCGGCATGGGCGAGGACGATCCCGACATTCAGGTCGCGACGTGCGGCCCGCTCACGTGCATCGTGCGAATGACCGGGACGTTCGCCTGCGCCGATTGCCCGCACCCGCCCGGAGTCGATCCTCCGCACGGTTCGCACGCGGTGCTCGAGCTGGACGTCGCAGAACGCCTTGTCCGCACCCGGGGCGTTTCCCCCTGAGCGAAAGCTAGGCGGCCAGGGGCATCGGCTCCTTCAGGGCAGCAAGGAAGGTCTCGGACTCGACGAGCGAACGCCAGGCGCCGCCGTCCGCGACGCCGAGCTCGGTGAAGACCCCGCGGGCGAACTCCGACCACTCGTCGGGGCCCGCCTTCCACTCCGCGACGAGAGCGAGCCTCAGGTCGTCGAAGCGATCGGGCGTGTCGAAGATCCGCTTCACGACGAGCTGCGGCGAGACGGTCCCGTTCCACTGGTTGGCCGCCAGCTTGAAGGCGACGTCGTAGCGCACCGGCCTGCGGTAGCGGTCGAGTTGGCCGCCCTGCCCGAAGGCGATCGCGCCCGACCGCGCCCCGTCGGCCGTGACCGCGAGCTTGAGGTGCTTGCCCTCCCCCACCGCTCCGAGCTCCGAGATCTCACAGCCGACGGCCAGCAGCGTCACGCCGGGATTTCCGAGCCCGAACGGCGCCAGGCGCTCGAGCTCCGTGCAGAGGTCGAGGGTGAGCTCCGTGCCGCGTGCGACCGCGTCCACGCGGACGACAGGCGCCAGGTCTTCGTCTGAGAGCTCCTCGGCGGCCCGTGCGGCAAACGCTTCGGCGAACGCCTCGACGTTCTCGGGACGGATCGAGAGGCCAGCCGCCGCTCGGTGTCCGCCCCAGCGCCCGAGCAGGTCAGAACACGCACCGAGCGCGCCGTGGAGGTCGAACGCCGGAATCGAGCGCCCCGAGCCTGTCCACTCCTCGTCTCCGCCCGCGATGAGGACGACGGGCCGGTGGAAGCGCTCGACGAGCCGTGACGCCACGATCCCGATCACGCCGCGATGCCAGTCCTCGCCGGCGAGCACGTACCCGCGCCGCCGCTGCTTCGCATCGGGCCAGTCCGCCACTTGCGCGAGGGCCTCGCGCAGGATCCGATCCTCGACGGCCTGCCGGTCGCGGTTCAGCGTCTCGAGCTCGCCCGCGAGGCGATCGGCTTCCTTCGGGTCGCCGGTCAGGAGAAGCTCGAGCGCGGTGCCGGGATGCCCGAGCCTTCCGGCGGCATTGATTCGCGGGGCAAGCCGGAAGCCGATCGCGCCTGCATCCACGACCGCTGGATCGACCCGTGCAGCCCCCATGAGCGCGCGCAGCCCAGGGTTGGTCGTTCGTGCGAGCCGCTTCAGGCCCGCTGCGACGAGGCCACGATTCTCGTCCAGAAGAGGGACGACGTCGGCGACCGTGGCGAGCGCGACCAGATCGAGCCGGCGGTCGAGGCCTTCCGCGCCGAGGGCCTGTGCGAGCTTGTAGACGACACCCGTTCCGCAGAGCTCGGGGAATGGGTAGCTAGAGGGGCGCGTCGCGACGATCGGGCAGTCGGGCAGGGTCTCTCCCGGGCGGTGGTGGTCGGTGACCACCACCTCGAGTCCGGCTGCCTTCGCCGCCGCCACCTCCTCGACGGCCGTGATGCCGCAGTCCACGGTGAGGACGAGGCCGCAGCCTTCCCGGGCCAGCCGCGCCATCGTGTCGCGCGAGACTCCGTACCCCTCCTCGAAGCGGCTCGGCAAGTGCCATGAAACGTCGCCGCCGAGATCGCGCAGGACCGTGACCGCGAGCGCCGTCGCGCAGATGCCGTCGACGTCGTAGTCGCCGTGTACGCAGATCGGCTTCCTCTCTGCGATGGCGGCGCGAATCGCGGCGCATGCCGCTTCCATATCGCCGAGCAGGAACGGGTCGTGATCGGGGATGTCTGCAGCGAGGAACGCCCGGGCGTCAGCAGGGTCGGAATACCCCCGCCTGACGAGCACGCTTGCGGTCGTCTCAGAGAGGCCGAGCGCGCCTGCCAGCGCGGTGACCTCGGGGCGGGGGCACGGAGTCAGCCTCCACGTGCCCTCGTACATGCAAGTGACGGTAGAGCCCGGGTCGGACGGTATTCTCAGGCCCGTGTCCGAGACCAACTACCTTTCCGGGGAGGATTTCGTCGTCGAATTTCTCGGGTACCGCTTCAGCTTCAACCAGACCGATTTCGAGCAGCGCGTGAACGCGGCGGCCGTAAAGCTCGGGCTCGTCGAGGCCGGAGAGCTCGAAGAGGACGAGACCGAGGACCTGGTCGAGCTGACCGCACACGGGCGCATCGCGGAGCCCCGCTCGGAGCTCGGCGACTATCTCGTCCGCAACTGGGAGCGGCTGGCCGTCATGGGGGACGAATCGCTCGTGTACTGGCTCAGAAAATTGATCTTTCGCGGCGCCTGGCTGGACCACCGGGTAAAGGAGAACCTGCTCGAGGTTGCGTGGGACGAGCGCAGCTCGGAGTTCGGCTACCGGGATCCACGCGGCGGCCGTGCCCTGCTGGAGCTCGCACCGGTTCCGTCCTGGCACGACCTCCAGTACCGGCGTTGATCGTCGCGCTCGACCACGCATTCCTCACCATTCCTGAGAGCGGCGAGGACGAGGCGCGGCGCTTCTACGGCGAGATCGTCGGGCTCGAGGAGATGCCAAGGCCCGCAGGTCTGCGCGAGCGCGGAGGCGTCTGGTTTCGGGCCGGCGGCCAGGAGCTCCACCTGGGAACCGACGAGGCGCACGCTGCGACGAAGCGTCCGCATCCCGGATTTCGTGTCGAGAGTGTGACGGCTCTCGAAAAACTTGCGCGCAGGGTCGAAGGCGCCGGCTACGAGGCGGAGTGGGACGAGCGGATCGAGGGCCGCAAGCGCTTCTACACGCGCGACCCGTTCGGAAAACCGCCTCGAGCTCCTCGCTGACGTAGCCGGCTAGAAGAGGCTGGACTCGGTCTTCGCGGCCGCGCCGACGTGCGCGCGCCCGAGCTTCGTCACGACGCGGCCGCGCGGGGTGCGCTGGATGAGGCCGAGCTGCAGGAGGTACGGCTCGTAGACGTCCTCGATCGTGTCCGGCTCCTCTCCGAGCGAAACGGCCAGCGTCGAGAGCCCGACCGGACCGCCGTCGAACTTCTCCACGATCGATCGCAGGAGCTCGCGATCGATGCGCTCCAGACCCTCGCCGTCGACCTCCAGGAGACCGAGCGCTTCCTGCGCGATCGCGAGCGTGACGGCCCCGTCGTGGCGCACCTGGGCGACGTCGCGGACCCTCCGGAGGATTCGGTTGGCGACGCGAGGCGTGCCGCGTGCACGCCTAGAGATTTCCTCTGCGGCCTCCTCCTCGATCTCCACCCCGAGGATCCGGGCCGAGCGGCGGACGATGCGCGCGAGATCCTCGGCTCCGTAGTAGTCCAGCCGGTACGTCATGCCGAAGCGGTCGCGAAGCGGCGTCGTGAGGAGGCCGGTGCGGGTCGTCGCGCCGACGAGCGTGAACGGCGGCAGGTCGAGTGTGAGCGTGCGCGCGGCTGGGCCCTGGCCGACGATGATGTCGAGCCGGTAGTCCTCGAGTGCCGGGTAGAGGATCTCTTCGACGGCGCTGTTCAGCCGGTGGATCTCGTCCACGAAGAGAACGTCGCGCTCCTCGAGGGCAGTGAGGATCGCCGCCATGTCGCCCTTGCGTTCGAGCGCCGGGCCGGCCACCGACCGGATACCGACACCGAGCTCCTCGCGCACGATGTAGGCGAGGCTCGTCTTGCCGAGTCCAGGCGGCCCGACCAGGAGGACATGGTCGAGCGCCTCCCCCCTTCCCTTCGCCGCTTCGAGGGCGATGCCGAGCTGCTCCTTGATCCGCTCCTGGCCCACGAACTCGTCCAGGCTCCGCGGCCGGAGTGATCCGTCGAAGTCTTCGTCCTCGGGAACCAGGACGGCAGTGGTGACGCGCTCCTCGCTCATGCCGCTCTCAGCGCCTCGCGCACGCGCTCTGCCGGCGGGAGATCCGGGTCTACCGCGGCCAGTCGCTGCTCTGCCTCGGCCGTGGAGTAGCCGAGCTCGACGAGGGCGTCGCGGGCGACGATGTGCCCGTCGCCGGCGCCGAGATGGGGCGCCTCGACGGCGGCAAGCGGCGCGATCTTCTCCTTCAGCTCCAGAACGACCCGCTGGGCCGTCTTCTTGCCGATGCCCGGGATCGACTGGAAGAGCGCGTCGTCCTCGCGTACGATGGCGCGGCGCAGCTCGCCGGGGGAGTATCCGGAGACGATTGCGAGCGCCACCTTGGGCCCGACTCCTGACACGGAGAGCAGCTGCTCGAAGAGCTCGCGCTCGTCGGCGTCCGCAAAACCGAAGAGCTGCATGGCGTCTTCGCGCACGTGGAGATGCGTCTCGATGACCACGTCGTCCACGCCGTCGGCCTTCTTCACGGCCGCCGGTGTGGCGAAGAGCCGGTAGCCGACGCCGTTGACGTCCAGCACGAGGCCGTCGGCATCCCACGCGACCGCCTTGCCGCGCAGGCGCGAGATCACCGCGCGCTCCCTGCGAGGGCGGCGAGCGGCGGCGCGAGCGCGTGGCAGATCGCGACGGCCAGTGCATCGGCCGCATGGTGGGGCTTCGGCGGCTCGGCGAGGCCGAGGATCGCCTTGACCATGCGCTGCACCTGCGCCTTCTCGGCCCGGCCGTAGCCGCAGACCGCGTGCTTCACGCTCGAAGGCGGATACTCAGCGCAGAACACGCCTGCGGCAGCGCACGCGACGAGCGCGGCGCCGCGCGCTTGCCCGACGGAGAGCGCGGTGCGGGCGTCTGCGCCGACGAAAGACTCCTCGAGGACGACCGCCTCCGGCTCGTGCCGGTCGATGAGCTCCGCGATCGCGTCGTGGATCTGCTTCAGGCGCAGCTCTGGACGTTCGCGCGCCGGGGTCTGCCACCAGCCGAACTCGACCGCCTTGAGGCGGCCGCCGCTTGCGTGGACTATTCCGTATCCGCACGCTGCAGTGCCCGGGTCGATACCGAGGACCTTCACGCATCGAGGTTACGCACGGGAGCGGACGTTCCTCCCATGCGGAGCCTCACGTCAGGATGTTCGCTTTGACGCCTGGATGCTCGGCACACCACTCGCGCAGGTGCCCAAAGATCTTCAGTCGATCGGACCGGTCGCCTTCGGACCACATGACTCGCACCTCACAGACGTCTTCCGACCTGGACTCGGACGGACAGCCGTTCTTGAGGAGGAAGCCCCGCAGGTCTTCGAGCAGGGTTGGATCACTCACTTCTACGCGCACGCCTGCCTTATCGGCAGCGCCCGGCAGGAAAGATTAGGAAATCACCCTTGCCAGTTGTCTACACGGAGGCGGCTTCGAGCACCCGCTCGGGGATGTCGAAGTTCGCGTAGACGTCCTGAACGTCATCGTTCTCCTCGAGCGCGTCCATGAGCCGCAGGAGCTTCTTCGCGGCGCCCTCGTCCTCGATCGCGACGGTCGTCTTCGGAAGCATGGTCAAATCCGCGGATTCGTAGCCGATCCCGGCCGCCTCGAGGGCCTGGCGAACGCCCTGGAGGTCGTCAGGGGCGGAGATGACCTCGAAGCTCGATCCTTCGCGCACGACGTCCTCGGCTCCCCCCTCTGCCGCCGCGAGCGTGAGCTCGTCCTCGTCCACGGAGTCGGCCACGAGGATCACGCCTTTCCGCTCGAAGAGCCAGGCGACCGAGCCGGACTCACCGAGTGAGCCGTCGTTCTTCGTGAAGATGTGCCGAACGTCCGAGGCCGTGCGGTTGCGGTTGTCCGTCAGCGCCTCGACGAGGAGTGCGACACCGCTCGGCCCGTAGCCCTCATATGTGATGTGCTCGTAGGCCTCGCCGTCGGAGGACGTTCCGGCGCCGCGTGCGATCGCGCGCTCGATGTTGTCCTTCGGCATCGAGTTGTCGCGCGCCTTCTGGATCGCGGTGGCCAGGGTCGCATTACCCTCGGGGTCGGCGCCGCCTTCGCGCGCCGCCACGATGATCGCGCGCGAGAGTTTTGAGAAGAGCTTGCCGCGCTTCGCGTCGGCAGCGCCTTTCTTGTGCTTGATGCTCGACCACTTGCTATGCCCCGACATGCGTCTCCTCCCTGACGAGGTCGAGAAAGCGTTCGTGTACCCGAGTGTCGTCCGTCAGCTCCGGATGGAACGAGGCGACGAGGAACCTACCCTGCCGGAGCAGAACCGGATCGCCGTCGAGCGCGGCGAGCACCTCGACCCCCTCGCCGACGTCGGTGACGCGCGGGGCCCGGATGAACACTCCCCGCAGCGGCTTCTCGTCGTCCCCGAGCGGGAAGTCCGCCTCGAAGCTCGCCACCTGGCGGCCGTAGGCGTTGCGGTCGACGCCGATATCGACCTGGCCGATGAGTCCGTCGCGGCCCATCAGGATCATCCCCGCGCAGGTCCCGAACATCGCGCCCCGGAACTTCTGCAGCGGCTCTTCGAAGGAATAGAGGCCGATCAGCCGGCCGATCGCCGTCGACTCGCCCCCCGGGACGATGAGCCCGTCGAGGCCTTCGAGATGCTCCGGCTTGCGCACCTCGACCGCCTCCACGCCGAGACCTGCGAGCGTCTTCGCGTGCTCGCGGAAGTTGCCCTGCAGGGCCAGAACGCCGATCTTCATGCCCTGAATTCTAGAGAGCGGCTAGATCAGCTCAGCGGCCGGAACCGTGTCCCGGCGGCGCCGCGCCAGGAGAAGCGCGACCGCCATGAAGAGAAGCCCGGCCGCGACGAACATGAGGATCCCGACCCACTCGTGCGCCGAGGTCGCTTCCTCTTCGAACGACGGCTCCTGGAACGGGAAGAACGGGAACGGGAAGAAGTAGAAGAGCACGTCGCCGGCCGTCGACCACTTCGCCGCGAAGTGCTGGGCGGTCTGCAGGATCCCCCAGGCTCCGAGCACGATCCAGCTGGAGCGCACGAGCCCGTCGCCGATGGCCATGTACGCGAGTGCGATGACCGCGACCAGGATGAAGTCGACGTCGCTCGAGTGGAAGAACCAGAGCAGTCCGCCTCCGATGACGACGGCAGCGACGACGTGCAGCCAGAGCCCGTAGCGGGTCGCCTCGCCGAGATCCACGCCCACAGCAGCGGCGAAGAGGACGAGGCCGACGAAGATGCTGACGATCGCGCTCCAGTCGCCTCCGTTCGAGATCAGGTCCGTGACGAGGAAGTACGTCGTGGCGCCGAGGAAGAGCACGAAGAGCGGGAACCGGAAGACGGCGAGCGCGAACGCGGAAGCCACGACCGCGACGAGCACGAGGAAAAGCCGAGCGAGGTCGAAGCCGTCAAAGTCGAGATTCACATCGTCGAGCCAGCCGATCCAGCTCATGAGCGAGCCCACGAAGACCACGAACGAGACCACCGTCGTCAGCGCGAAGAGGCCCGCCGCGAGCCTGTGCCCCGCGATCAGCCCACCGAACGAGAGCACCACGCTGACGGCCAGGACGAGCAACGCGAGCAGCGCGAAGCCGCCAGCGCCGTGTTCGCTCGCGAAAACCGCCAGCAACGCGCCCGTCGCGAGGAGGACCGTGAAGCCGCCGAGGTAGGCGAGGAACGCAGCGCCTGACCAGGGAACGCGAACCGCGGTGCTCACGGCCGGAGAATGGCTCGCCCGCCGGACGGCGTCAGCTGTCGAAGCCGAGCCCGGCTCGGTCGAGCGCCCGGAGCCACAGTCCGCGCGTGCCAGTCCGGTCTTCCCGGGCGAGCTCCTTCCTGGTCAGCGTGATGCCCGCCCAGCGAAGCGGCTCGGGCGGAAATGGGAGCGGCTTCGTCCGCACCAGGCGCAGCCGCGTGATCTCCGAATCGACGCCGTCGGCGAGGTCGAGCGCGGCGCGCGCGCCGAAGCGGCTCGCCCCGACGCCGAGGCCCGTGAACCCGACCACGTAGACGGCGCGTCCGCCGAGCGCTTTGCCGAAGGTCATACAGAAGCGGCTGCACGTGTCGATCGCGCCGCCCCACCGGTACGCAAAGCGGATCCCTTCCAGCTGCGGGAAGGTCGCGATGAAGTTCCGCGCCAGCAGCTCGAAGGTCTCCGGCCGCTGGTCGAGGTGCGGGCCGAGGCCGTTGCGGAAGTTGTAGACGGCGTCGTATCCGCCCCAGAGAATCCGGTCGTCGCTCGTCAGCCGGTAGTAGTGGAACTGGTTGCCGGAATCCGCGGCGCCCTGGCGATTTTTCCACCCCACGGCGGCTCGCTGCTCCGCCGAGAGCGGCTCGGTCACGAGGACGTAGTCGTAGACCGGGACGACGTAGCGGCGAATCGAGCGGACGAGCGGCGGGAAGGCCGAGGTCGCGAGCACCGCGCGGCGCGCACGAACGCGCCCGCCCAGAGTACGGAGAGAGACGCCGGCGCCGTCGGCCTCGATTCCGAGCACCGGCGTCGCCTCGTGGACCCGCGCTCCGAGCGATTCCGCTCCTGCCACGAGCCCCCAGGCGAGCCGCGCGGGGTCGAGGATCCCGACTCCGCTCTTCTGCCAGACCCCGCCCAGATACGTCGGCGAGTCGATTTCCGCGCGGACCGCGTCGCGGTCGAGCCACTCGGCGTCGTGCCCGAATCGCCGCAGCTGCTCCGCGTGCTCCTCGAGGTCGGCCGCCTCGTGCTCCCGCGTGGCGACGTCGAGAACGCCGACGGGCTGGTAGCGCCCGTCGATCCCGAGCTCGTCGATCACCGCCACGATCCCGGCGAGGTTCTCCCGGCCGAGCTGCTCGAGCCGCTCCATCTCCTCCGGGAAGCGGGAGAGGCCGTTGGCGAGCCCATGCGTGAGCGACGAGTCGCAGAAGCCGCCGTTCCGCCCGCTCGCGCCAAATGCGATGCGCTCTCCCTCGAGGAGGACGACCGACCGCTTCGGATCAGCGCGCAGCGCCTCGACGGCGGCCCAGAGACCGGTCAGTCCGCCCCCGACGATCGCGAGGTCGCACTCGACCCCCTCCTCCAACGGCTCACGCGGGGCCGGTCGGTCCTCCGTCGCGAGCCAGAACGGCTCGCGCTCGGCGTCGGCGAGCGCGGTGTGAAGCCGCTCTACCAGCCGCGCGCTTCGAGCAGCTCTTCGGGTGCAAGCGCGGCTGTCGAGAGCCCCCGCATCGGCTCGCCGAGGCCGGCGGAGACCCGGGCGAGCACCTCGGGGTCCCGGAAATGGGTCGTCGCCTCGACGATCGCCTTGGCGCGCGCCGACGGGGACGAGCTCTTGAAGATCCCGCTTCCGACGAACACGCCGTCGGCGCCGAGCTGCATGCAGAGCGCGGCGTCCGCGGGAGTCGCGATGCCGCCTGCGGTGAACATGACCACCGGGAGCCGTCCGCGCTCGGCGACGTCCTTCACGAGGACGAACGGCGCCTGGATGTCCTTCGCGATCGTGAAGAGCTCCTCCTCGGGCGTGCACTGGAGGCGGCGGATGTCGCCCATCACGGCGCGCATGTGGCGCACGGCGTTGACGATGTCTCCCGTTCCCGCCTCGCCCTTCGTTCGGATCATCGCCGCGCCTTCGTTAATGCGCCGCAGGGCTTCGCCGAGGTTGCGGCACCCGCAGACGAACGGGACGCTGAACTTCCACTTGTCGATGTGGTTCGTCTCGTCGGCCGGCGTGAGAACCTCGCTCTCGTCGATGTAGTCGACCTCGAGCGCTTCCAGGATCTGCGCCTCGACGAAGTGGCCGATTCGCGCCTTGGCCATGACCGGGATCGTCACGGCCTCCTGGATCTCCTTGATCTTCGACGGGTCCGCCATCCGGGCGACGCCGCCCTCCTTGCGGATGTCGGCCGGTACGCGTTCGAGCGCCATCACCGCGACCGCGCCTGCCTCTTCGGCGATCTTGGCCTCTTCCGCGGTCGTGACGTCCATGATGACGCCGCCCTTGAGCATCTCGGCGAGGCCGCTCTTCACGCGCATGGTCGCGAGCTCGGACATGGGATGGATTCTAGCCGTCGAGAAGATCGAGAGCCGCTGTCGGCTCCTTGAACGGTGGAATGACGTAGATCCCGGCGGCGCGGCTCCGCGCCTCCTCGATCAGCTCGCGGGCGAGCTCGAAGCCCACCTTGCGCGCGTCCGCGCCTGCCGAGGCGAGCCGGTCCTGGATCTCCTGCGGGATCGTGATCCCGGGCACCTCGTTGTGGAGACGGTACGCAAGCTCGAAGCTCGTGAGCGGCCAGATGCCGACGAGAACCGGGATGGGAGACTCCCCACCGAGCCCGTCGAGCAGCCGGTCGAGGTAGCCGATGTCGAAGAGCGCCTGCGTCATCGCAAAACGCGCACCGGCATCGATCTTCGAACGGAAGCGCTCGAGCTCCGGGTCGAGATCGGCTGCGGACGGGTTGACGGCCACGCCCACGAAGAAGGAGGTCGGAGCGTCGATCGTCTTCCCCGAGTAGTCTTGGCCGCGATTGAGGTGCGAGAGCATCTCGACGAGGCCGATCGCGTCGACTTCGTACACGCCGCTCGAGCCGGGATAGTCGCCGACGTGAGGCGGGTCCCCCGTGACCGCGAGGATGTTGCGGATCCCTGCTGCGTGCGCGCCGAGGAGCTGTGACTGGAGCCCCATGACAGACGCGTCCCGCGGCGTGACGTGCGGAATCGTCTCGAGACCGACGGTTCCCTCGATGGCGACTGCGGCCATGAGCGCGGACAGGCGCGCACGTGCCATCGGGTTGTCGTTGATGTCGGCAGCGTCGACGCGCCCCGAGGCCTTGAGACGCTCGGAAGCCTCGAGGATCGCCTCCATGTTCGTCCCCTTGGGCGGGTCGAGCTCGACGGACACCGTCCACTCCCCGGCCTCGAGCCGGCGCTCGAGCTGCGTCTGCTCGCTGGGCCGAGAGACCGCCGCGGGCACGTCGCGCTCGACCACCGTTAGCCGAACCCTCGGCTCGCGGCCCTGTTCGAGGGCCGCGCTGATAGCCGCGATCTGCGCCGGAGTCGTGCCGCAGCAGCCGCCGATGATCCGGGCGCCCAGATTCCGAGCCTGGGCGGCGAACTCGGCGAAGTAGTCGGCCGTCGCGTTCGGATACACGAGCCCGCCTGCTCGCCGGCTCGGAAGGCCGACGTTCGGCTGCGCCGTCAACGGGATCCCGTCGGCCTCGGCGGCCATGTCCGCGAGCGCGGCGAGCGCAGCCTGGGGCCCGAGCCCGCAGTTCGCGCCCACCGCCGCGACGCCCAAGTCTCGGAGGCGCCCGGCCGCCTCCGACCCCCGCACGCCGGCGAGCGTCTCGGCGTCCTCGTCGAACGTGAGCTGGGCGACGATGGGAAGCGAAGAGACGGAGCGGACCGCCTCGATCGCGCTGGTGAGCTCGTCCAGCTCGAAGAACGTCTCGACCATGTAGAGGTCGACTCCGCGGCCTTCGAGGATCCGCGCCTGCTCGCGAAAGACCTCGGTGGTGTCTTCCGCCCCGTGGCTCCCGGCCAGGTCGCCGAGCGGGCCGATCGATCCGGCCACGAGCACCGGCCGCCCCGAGACGTCGCGCGCCTCGCGCGCGAGCCGCACGCCCGTCTCCACGATCTCCTCCAGCCGGTCGTCGAGGAGTTGTGCGGAGAGCTTGCGGCGGTTGGCCCCGAACGTGTTCGTCTCGATGAGCTCCGCACCCGCGCGGATGAAGGCGAGGTGGACGGCGACGACGGCTTCCGGGTCCTTGAGATTCGCCTCCTCGGGACAGCGGAGGCGGGGCACGGCGGCCGTGACCAGCGCACCGGTGCCGCCGTCGCCGACGATCACGCCGCCTTCGTCGAGGCGCTGTTGCGCACGGCTCATCCGCTGAGCCTACCGAGCTTGTCTCAGGGCGCGGGCCGGGCCGGACGTGGCTCGAACGGCTTCAGCTCGTCGTTGCCGGGCTGCACGATGCCGACGTGCGACTCGGGCACTTCCTGCCAGGCGCCCGGTAGGTCCCCGAGCGGCTCCGAGACGACGACCCTCGTCTCGTCCGAAAGGCTCTGGAGCTCGGCGCTCTCCGGATACAGCGCCTTGAGCGCGTCCATCCGCGTGCTGAAGTAGAGCGAGCGCGAATCGTGCTCGCTCGAGTAGCGGAATGCCCAGATGGTCTCCCCGTCCGTCGTCGCGACGGTCATCTGAATGGGGTGCTCGATGCCGTGCGCTTCACCGGTCTCCTCGACGAATCCCACCATGCGTTCGACCGCCTCGATCGGATCGTGCTCGAGCCCGAAGGTCAGCGCCAGGTAGAACATCGTCTCCGAATCGGTCGTCCCTTCGATCGAGTCGAAGTACGCGTCGTCGACGGCGTTCTGGAGCTCGCGCTTCACGAGGTGGAAGTCGCGGATGAGGCCGTTGTGCATCCACAGCCGGTTGCCGAACCGGAAGGGATGCGTGTTGGTCTCCTGGATGGCCGTGCCGGTGGACGCGCGGATGTGCGCGAAGAAGAGCGGAGATGAGATGCCGGCTGCGAGCTCGCGCAGATTGCGGTCGTTCCAGGCGGGATGCGTGCTTCGGTAGACCCTCGGCCCATCCCCCTCCTCGTACCATCCGACGCCGAACCCGTCGCCGTTCGTCGGTGTCGCTCCCTGGCGGGCGTGGAGGCTCTGGTCGATCAGGGAGCGGTCGCGTTTCACGAGCAGCTCCTCGAGGCGAATCGGCGTGCCGGAGTACGCGAGCCAGCGGCACATTCTCTAAAGACGATCCGCCCAGGACGACGGTACGTCGGTTCCGCCCTCTTCGGCGAGGCGCGGCCCGAAACGAACGAATGCGGGGTGCGACGCGAACTTCCCGGCGACGAGTGCCTCACCCGGCCGGAAGGCGCTCGCCCGGTCGACGAGCGGCGCCGGCGCGAAGGCCAGCGTGTCCGCGATGTAGGCCCGGTCGCCAGCCGACGTCATGCGCATGAGAACGAGGTTGTCGCACTGGGAGACCACGAGCTCGTTGACCCGCTGCGGCCGCTGTGTCGAGACGAGGAGGTAGAGCCCGAATTTTCGCCCCTCTGCCGCGATTCGCGCCGCGTGCTCGCTCGCCAGTGCGGTCACCTCGTCCGCCGGATCGCGCGGGCAGACGTTGTGAGCCTCGTCGATGACGATCAGAACCGGCTCGCGGTCGGCGCGCCGGCGCCAGAGCGCCGCAAGAACGCTCTCGGCCGCAATCGCCTTCTCGCCCGGGGTGCCCAGCGAGCCAAGGTCGACGACGAGCCCGCGCGGACCGTCCGCTGCTACGAGATCCTGAATGGATCCTTCGTCACCGGTCGACCAGATCGGCCAGCGGTGGATGCCGAGGTTGCGAAGGCGGGTACCGAGCGCGCGCATCTCCGGCGCAGGAGCCTGCAGCAGGCGGTCGGCCACCTCGCTCGCCGTCCCGCCTTCGGATTCGAGGCCCTTCTCCAGGATGTCGACGAGAACGCCGTACTCCTCGCGATCCCGGATCGGATCGAGCCGGAGAACGGCCGCCTGCTCCTCGGCGTCACAGTCGGTGAAACGGACGTGGAGCCGGTCGGCCCCCTCGCCGCCCCGGCGGACGACCACCCCCTCGGCGGCGCGCCGGTAGCGGGAGCCGACGTCGCCGTCCACGTCCTCGCGGAGCGAGCTCACTCGGACGAAATCCGAGTTCGGGTCGAGAACGACGATTCGGAGCGAGGTCTCGAG
>DATEOQ010000123.1:0-2635 GCA_035273905.1 Candidatus Eiseniibacteriota bacterium
CCGGCAAGGACTGGACGATCCGCGCGATGCTCGACATGCTCCTTTCCATGTCGAACGTGAAGGTGAAGGTGGAGCAGGATCCCGCGCGCATGCGCCCGAGCGACGTGCCGGTGCTTCTCGGCGACGCTTCCAAGTTCCACAAGCAGACCGGCTGGAAGCCGGAGATCCCCTTCGAGCAGACGCTTCGGGATCTGCTCGACTACTGGCGGGCCCGGTAGCCGTTGCGTCTCTTCATCACGGGGGTGGCGGGCTTCGCGGGCGGTCATCTTCTGGATCATCTCGCGGAGCTCGAGGGCTACGAGGCCCACGGTGCGGACCACGCGCCGCTCGAGGCGCACCCGAACGCGAACGTCCTCGAGAAGCGACTCGCCTCCTATCGTGCGCTCGACATCACGAGCGCCGAGGCGGTGGACTCCTGGCTGGCATCGGCCAGGCCGGACGCTCTGATCCACCTGGCGGCCCAGGCCTCGGGGGCGGACGCGCTCGAGAGGCCGGTCCCGACGTACCACGTCAACGTGATGGGGACGCTCCACGTCCTCGAGGCCGTGCGCCGCAGGGCGCCCTCGGCGCGCGTGCTCGTGACGGGATCGGCCGACGTGTACGGCTCGGGGGCGGCGGGGGGACTCATCACCGAGGAGGCGCCGCTCAGGCCAGGGAATCCGTACGCCGGGAGCAAGGCGGCGCAGGACGTGATCGCCGAGCTCTACGCCGCGACCTTCCAGCTTCCGGTCGTCCGGACGCGCACGTTCTCCCACACGGGTCCGGGGCAGAGGCCCCGCTTCGCGCTCGCGGGATTCGCGGACCAGCTCGCGCGGATCGACGCCGGTTTCGCCCCCCCGGAGATCCGGGTCGGCAATCTGGGCGTGACCCGCGAATATGGGGACGTCCGGGACGTGGTCCGGGCGTACATGCTGCTGGTCCAGCGCGGCGAGCCTGGCGCAGCCTATAATGTCGCCACGGGCCACGGCCACAAGCTCCGGGACCTGCTCGACCGCTTGATCGAGATCTCCGGAGTGGCGGCCACGGTCGTCGTCGATCCGTCGCGGGTCCGATCCCGCGATGCGGACCACCTCGTGGGAGACCCGGCCAAGCTCGTGAGCGCCACCGGCTGGAAGCCCCTTCGTTCCATCGAGCAGACCTTGTCCGACCTCTACCGGGACGCCCGCGATCGCGTGCGTGCCGGAATGAAGCTATAGGAGCGACCGCTTGCGGATCACGATCGTAGGTACCGGTTATGTGGGGCTCGTCACCGGAGCCGGGTTCGCCGATTTCGGCAATCAGGTGCTCTGCGTGGACGTGGACCGCGCGAAGATCGAGATGCTGGAGCGTGGCCAGCTCCCGTTCTACGAGCCTGGGCTGGACGACTTGATCGCGCGAAACGTGCGGGAGCGCCGGCTTCGCTTCGGCCTCTCGCTCGAGGAGGCGACGCGCTGGGGCGAGGCCATCTTCATCTGCGTGGGGACGCCGCAGGGCGAGGATGGGCGCGCCGACCTCAAGTACGTCGACGCGGCCGCGCGCACCATCGCCAAGGCGATGAACGGCTACCGGCTCATCGTCCAGAAGAGCACCGTGCCCGTCGGCACGGCCGAGCGCGTGCGCGCGATCGTGAAGAAGAACGCGAAGCGCGGGATGAAGTTCGACGTCGCGTCGAATCCGGAGTTCCTCCGCGAGGGGACCGCCGTCGAGAACTGGATGCGTCCCGACCGCGTCGTCATCGGCGCCGATTCCACCAAGGCGCGGCAGCTCCTCCGCGAGATCTACTCGCCCCTCTACCTCATCGAGACGCCGATGGTCACGACCGACGTGCGCACCGCGGAGCTCATCAAGTACGCGGCCAACGCGTTCCTCGCGACCAAGATCTCCTTCATCAACGAGATGGCGAACCTGTCCGAGGCGCTCGGCGCCGACGTGAAGGACGTGGCCAAGGCGATGGGGCTGGACCGCCGCATCGGGCCCAAGTTCCTCCATCCGGGGCCCGGATTCGGCGGCTCGTGTCTGCCCAAGGACACGCGCGCCATGGCCGCGTTCGCGAAGAAGGCCGGCGTGAGGCTCCGCATCGTCGAGGCCGCGGCCGAGGCGAACGATGCGCAGCAGGACATCGCGGTCGAGAAGGTGATGGCCGCGCTCCGGGGCGCCCGGAAGTCGCGCACCGCCGCCATCCTCGGGCTCTCGTACAAGCCCGACACCGACGATCTGCGGGAAGCGCCCGCGCTCCACATCATTCGCGCGCTCTTGAAGCGCGGCGTGAAGGTGCGCGCGTACGACCCGGTGGTGCGCGAGGGAGCGGCCGGCGTGCCGGATGGGATCACGTTCGCGGAGAACGCGTACGACGCGGCCCAGGGAGCGGACGCGCTGGTCATCGTCACGGAGTGGAACGAGTTCCGGAGGCTCGACCTCGCGCGGATTCGCCGGGCCATGAGGCGCCGGGCCATCGTCGATCTGCGCAACATCTACGAACCGGCTTCGGTCCGGAAGCTCGGGTTCGACTACACCTCGGTGGGGAGACCAAATGAAGCTGATTGACGGCGTGGTGGTGAAGCCGCTCAAGGTGATCGCCGACGAGCGCGGGTACCTGATGGAGATGATGCGGAAGGACGAACCGTTCTTCGAGCGGTTCGGCCAGACGTACCTCTCG
>DATEOQ010000124.1:0-4145 GCA_035273905.1 Candidatus Eiseniibacteriota bacterium
TCGACGCCGTCCTGCTCCAGCGCCGCGGCGATCCGCTCCGGCGACAGCGGGTCGAAGCGCACGAGCTGGCAGCGCGAGACCACCGTCTCCAGCACCTGGCCGAGCGCGTCGGTCAAGAGGATCAGGTGCACGTACGCGGCCGGCTCCTCGAGCGTCTTCAACAGCCGGTTGGCCACCTCGTCGTTCATCGTGTCCACGCGCTCGAGCACGAACACGCGTCGCTTGGCCTCGAACGGAGTGCGGGTGGCGGCGCTCACCACGGGTCCCTCCACGTCCTCCACCCGCATCACGTGCGCCCCCGTGGGCCGCACCCAGGTGAGGTCGGGGTGGCTGCCGTTCTGCACGCGGTGGCGCACAGACTCCGCGTCGTCCGATCCGGCGGCCAGCAGCTCCGCGGCGAACGCGCGGGCGGCGGTGCTCTTGCCGGTCCCGGCAGGGCCGTGGAAGAGGTAGGCGTGCCCGACGTGACCGGAATGGACCGCAGCCCGGAGGAGGTTCAGCGCCTCGTCCTGGCCGCGCAGCTTGATTTGGCTCATGTGATGCGAAGACTCAACGGAACCAGTCGAGCGGGTTCAACGCCTCCCGCCCCTTCCGGATCTCGAAATGGAGGGCTGTGCCCATGGTCGAGCCGGTGTCGCCGACCTTGCCGATCGTCTCACCGGCGGCTACATCCTTGCCGACCGTCACCAGGATTTCGGAGGCGTTCGCGTACAGCGTATAGAAGCCTCCACCGTGGTTGATGATAGCACACTTGCCGTACCCCTCGAGCCAGTTGACGTACTCCACCCGGCCCTTGGCGACGGCCGCGATCGGGGTCCCGAAGGTGGCCGCGATGTCCACGCCGCTGTTGAAGGTCTTGGTCCCGAACCGCGGATTGACCTGGCTCCCGAACCCCCGGGCCACGCGCCCGTTGACCGGCCAGGGGAGCCGGCCCCGGTTCTTACCGAAGTCCCCGTAGAGGAGGGGTTCCTGGCCGGGCGCCCCCCGCCCGCCGGCGAGGCGCCGCTTCTCCAGCTCCCCGATGAGGGTCTGGATGCGCCGGCTCGCCCGCTCCAGCTCCTGGGCCGCCTGCTCGTTCGTCTTCGAGTCGGAGCGTATTTTCTTGAGGAGGTTCCGCCGCTCGGTCCGGATCAGGTTGAGCGAGACCCGCTCGCGATCGGTCTCCGCCTTGAGACGATCGAGCTCGCGTTTCCTCGATTCGAGCCGGGTCTTCGTGTCCTGCACCTGCCCGCGCCGCGCCTGCGTGAGGAGCACCTGCCCCCGATCCTCCTGGGCGATGCGCGCGAGGTAGTACGTGCGGGTCACGAGGTCGCCGAAGGAGCGCGCGGAGAGGAGGTACTCGAGGTCGGCGCTCCGCCCGCGCTTGTAGATCTCGCGGAGCCGCCACGCAAGGCGGCGCCGGTCGACCTCGAGCTGCGCGGCCGTGCGCACGAGCTCCGTCGTGGCGTCGCCGAGGCTCGAGGCCACCACGCGGCGGCGCGTTTCCAGGGCGTTCAGGTAGCGGACGGTGAGCTGCAGGTTCTTCTCGCTCTCGCGAAGCTGGACGAGAACGTTCTTCTCCCGCCCCTTGAGCGCCTGTCCTTGCTTCCGCCGGTCGTCGAGCTGCGCCTTGAGCGATTCGAGCTCGTGCCGCTGCGTCTCGATCTCGGCGTCCGCGGCGCTCTTCGCCGGCGGCCGAGGCGTCGAATCGGGGGCCGCGGGCGCCTGCGCGAGCGCGCTGGACGCGGTCAGGACGAGCGCGGTCAGGAGGACCGCGAGACGCGCGAGGCCCGGGCGGGCCGCCCCTAGAGCAGCCATTTCCGCGGGAGCGTGACCACCGCGATCCAGCTTCCCAGGAGGCCGAGGAGGCCGCTCACGCCGATGAAGGCCAGGAGGTCGGTCGTGGAGAGGAACGAGAGCCGGAACATCTCCTCGGAGAGCGAGTTGTTGAGCGCGCGCGCCACGAGCACCGTGATGGCGGAGCTGACCGCCGCGAGCACGAACCCCTCGACGAGATAGGGCAGCTCGTTGAACACGAAGCCGCCGCCGAGCGATCGGATGAGGTGGATCGAATCGATGCGCGCGGCCACGGACAGCCGCGTCGTCGCGCCGACGATGAAGAGGACGCCTAGGAGCACGATCAAACCAAGCGCATAGGCGATCTTCTGCACGGCGCTCACCACCTGCTGCGCCCGGACCACCCATTCTCCGGCGAAGCGCACGTCTTCCACGTGGGGGACGGTCTCCGCCTCGCGCGCGATGGAACGCACTCCGTCGACGGAGCGGAAGCCGGGGCCGGGGCGGATCACGAACGACGCGGGGAGCGGATTGGATCCCACCGCCTGGACCAGCGCCTCGTCCCCCACGTCCTGCCGGAAGGACTCCCACGCCTCGTCCTTGCTCACGTAGCGGATCGAGTCCACGCCGGCGATGGCATGGAGCGACGCGGCCACCGTGGCGACATCCGCTTTCGACAACCCCTCGTTCAGGAAGACCGACACTTCCTCACGCGACTCGAGGTGCGACGTGTAGCCCTCGACGCTCCGGAGCACCATGAGGAAGAGAAGGAAGATGAGGAGGATCGACGCCATCGACGCGATGCTCGTGAGCCAGAGCGCGCGGTGGGAGACGAAGCCTCTCCAGAACTCGCGCGCGACGTATCGAAGGACGCCCATGGCTGTCGCGCCTTACGCGGCGCTCCCCTCCATCTGGTCGGATCGAAGGAGGCCGCGCTCGAGGCGAATCACGCGGCCCGGGTGGCGGCGGATCCACTCCTCGGCGTGGGTGGCCACCGCGACCAGCGTGCCGGTCGAGGAGATGTCGCGGAGGAGCGCGAAGATCTGTCCCGCGGCGCCGGGGTCGAGGTTTCCCGTGGGCTCGTCCGCGATCAGGATGCGCGGATGGCGCGCCATCGCTCGCGCGAGCGCCACGCGCTGCTTCTCGCCGGCCGAGAGGTCCCCCGGGAAGAGCTTCTCCTTGCCGCGAATTCCCATCTGGTCGAGGAGGGGTGAGACCCGGTCGCGAATCTTCGCGCGGTCCCACACCCCGGAGATCTGGCAGGCGATGGCGATGTTCTCGTAGATGGTCCGATCCGCGAGGAGGCGAAACTCCTGCCCCAGCATGCCCACCGAGCGGCGCACGCGCCGGACCGGGATCCGCTTCGTGCGTCGACGCGGCTGGTCGGCCGCGGCACCGGCGTCTGCTTCCGCCACAGCCACCGCCATCGCCGGCGAGCGGCGCACGGCTTCGGGATCGATCTCGACGCGCCCCGAGTTGGGCCGCTCCGCGAGCGCGAGGATGCGAAGGAGCGTCGTCTTTCCCGCGCCGCTCGCGCCGAGCACGAAGACCCACTCGCCCGGATCGAACGATAGCGTGACGTCGCTCAGCGCGATCCGGTCGCCGTAGTGCTTGCTCACGTGCTCGAGGCGGATCAGGGCCATGACCACTCCATGGGACGGCGTGCGCGCGACGCGAGGTCCGCGCCGATCCGGATCGCGGTCATGAGCCCTGCGGGATCGGGGGCGAGCCGGCCCCCCTTCCACGCGCGATTGAAGGCGGTGCCGTGATCGACCGAGCTTCGCACGAACGGGAGCCCCAGGGTCACGTTGGCCGCGCCGCCGATGCCTCCCGCCTTCGCGGCGATGAGCCCCTGGTCGTGGTACATGGCCACGACCACGCCGAGATCCTTCCGATTCGCGTGCTGCGAAAAGAACGTGTCGGCGGGATACGGGCCCTCCGCGCGGATGCCGCGGGCGCGGGCACGCTCGATCGCGGGCGCGATGATGCGGGATTCCTCGTCGCCAAAGAGCCCGTCCTCGCCGGCGTGCGGATTGAGCCCGAGGACCGCGACCGCGCTCTTCGCTCTCCAGCGGAAGTTGCGCGTCGCGGCTGCGGCGAACTCGATCGTGCGGGTGAGCCCGTCGACGGTCAGCGCGTCGGGCACATTCTTGAGCGCGAGATGGACGGTGGCGAGGAGGATGCGGAAGGGGCCGCCGACGAAGAGCATCTTCGTCTCCGGCACGCGGGCGAGCGCGCCCAGGAACTCGGTGTGTCCGGGATAGGGATAGCCGGCCGCCTGGAGCGCCGTCTTGGAAATCGGAGCCGTCACGATCCCATCCACCCCTCCCTGGAGCGCGAGCTCCGCCGCCGCCTCGATGGCTTGCGCG